>NZ_RZRR01000144.1:0-8410 GCF_003998555.1 Mesorhizobium sp. M7A.F.Ca.CA.002.09.1.1
GTCCTTGAGGAAGCGATAGGTGCGGCGGTCGCGCCCCATGGCGACATGGCTGATGGCGTCGATCCACAGGCGCGGCTGCAAGCCGGACGAGACGACAAAGTCGAAATTGTCCATGTCGGCCGGAACATCGGCAAAAACCGGCGCCAGCTCGGCGGCAAGCAGATCGAGGCGCATGCGATGCGCCTCGCGCATGTCGACGACGACATCGTCGCGGTCGGCGAAGGCATTTTTGACATCACGGATGGCATCGGACAGTTTCTTCGACTGGTCGATGGTCTTCTCGCCTGCTTCCTTCATCGGCGTCTGCCTCGTGGGTTTGGTTAACACTGGGTTAACACAGCCGCCGGCAAAATGCACTGGCGAGATCGACGGCGTCGGGGTGCTCAGGAGGGTCGTCGTGCGCGAAAAGGTCAGCTGGCTGCGGCGGCGAATTTCTGGCGGTGCGGCCTGGCGCGGCGGCTGGTGTTGCGGCGAATGATCTCGGCAACGAGGTCGGGTGCTTCCTCGGCCAGCATATGGCCCGCCTCCAGCACGTGGTGCACGTGAAAATGCGCCGGCAGGTCATCCGCCTGGGTAAAGGGCAGCACCGCATCGCTGGTTCCCCATGCCACCATTACCGGCATGTTCAGCCGATCGAGGCGATCGTGCGGGATGACGCCTTGCCGATCGTCCACGGTCATGGCGGCCGCGATCCCGACCAGCTTTTCGAGTTGGCCGGGTCGCCTGCGCATTTCCCAAAGGATGTCCACCGTATGTTCGAGCGGCAGGGCAGAAGGTCCCGACATCTGGGAGAGGCAGGAGCGGATCTCGGACCGATCCGCGGCTTCGGCATAGCGGCGCAACAGCGGCCCGTTGATTTCGGGGCCAAGGCCGCCCGGCGCCAGAAGCGTCAGCGAGGCTATCTTTTCGGGCTCGGCCAGCGCCATCAGCGCCGCCACGGCACCACCCATCGAGTGGCCCACGAGATGAACGCGCTTCAGCCGACGCTCCGAGAGGTCGGTCAGCACGGCCTTGGCCGCCACCCTGGCCGGACCGGCGGCGGGAAAGTCGAGCGACATCCCATGCCCAGGCAGATCATAGGCCAGCGTATGCGTGGAAGGCGTCAGGGCGGAAATCACCTCGCGCCATACATCGTGGCAGCCGCCGAAACCGTGCAGCAGGACGATGGCCTTCGAGCCAACACCCTCTTCGGCGGCAAAAAGTGATGCGGTCATGAAAGCTGATTTTTTGTTATTGCAGAATGCGCGACACCAATCGTGGCTGAATTGCTCCTAGTCCGACATGATGACCAGTAAAATTTTCGCGATTTGTACGGTTGTGTACAGAACTTGGGGATCAACCGGCATTCGGCGATCGGAGCGCAGTAAATCCATCGGGACACGGCGCAGCCAGTGCGCGGACGTCGATGATGTCAGCTCGGGCTGCCGAGCCCGGCAGCGCGCAGCGCCTGAACCAGCCGGTCGGTCAGGTCGGCCGGATATTTCCGCTCGACGAAAGTCGCCCGCGGATCGGCGGCAAATTTGGGGAACTCGGTGGTCAACTGTTTCAGCAGCGTGCTCACCAGATGGTCCTGTCCGGCAGCCTTGGCGCCGATCAGCCGTGCCGCCAGATAGTGTGATTTCGTTGCGGTCGTTCTCAGTGCCATGCTGGCCGCGACTGCCTTGTTCGTGTCGCCGAGCATGAGCTCACCGACGAACAGCCCATAGTCCCACCATGTCGGGTGTCCGCTGAAGGTCTCCGCCGCATGATCGAGGATCGGCGTTCCCTCGGCGTAGCGTCCGGCGAAGATCAGCCCGTAACCGTAAGCGGCGGCCATGCCGAGATCGTAGGGGTTGAGTTCATAGGCCTTGCGCATCCAGCGGATTGATTCGTCCGTATTGCCGAGGTGCGAACTGACATAGCCGTAGGCGCGATGCGCATAAGGGCTGGTCGGACCCATCTGCACGCCGCGATGGGCAAACTCGACGGCTGTTTCAATCGTCGCGTTGGGCGGATAGGCGTAATGATCGGACACCGCCTCGAGATGCAGGGAAGCAAGTTCCGAATAGACGAGCGAGGACTTGGTTCCACCATTGGCCAGCTTCTCGAGGCAACGATAGGCCGCCTCATGGGTCCTGGCGTTCTGGTCGAGGTAATATTTGCCGTTGAGCAGCAGGCACTGCGTCAGACCGTTTGGCGTGCCGGTCTGCTCGATATAGTTGTAGATGGTGCCGGAGGCGGGGAGTGCCGAGCTCAGCATGTCGGCAATACGGTCTTCGACCGCCGCAGGTGCGCTGTCGGCAGGGGTGAGATTGCGCGATAGAAGCACCCGTCCGGACGCCATGCTTTGCAGTTCTATCGTGATATCGCCCGCGTCCGGTCCGGGCAGGATGTCGAATATGAAGCTCGCAGCGTCGTCGGCTGGATCGTTGACGGTGTCGCGGCCGATGAAGTCGATCGTATCGAAGCCACTCAGGCCGGCGCGCAGCGATGCGGCGACACGGCTGGCGTCGGAGCCGTCAGCCTTGAGTCCGATATAGACTTGCGGCAGGGCGTCAGCCCTTGCCGACGATGTGATGCTTGCGGTTGCGCCAGCGGTCTCCGGCGTTGCCGAGATGTCGCCGCCTGCCAGCAAGGCAGTGCTGCCCTGGCGAAGGATCAGTACGCCCAGCATGGCGATGACCAGGGCGATCGCCATCCAGAAAAAGCGGAGATGGCGCGCCACCGAGGGGGCAGGCGAAGTCGGTACGGAAGTCAGAGACATCGCCTCCGGCGTGCCCGTGCCGGCTTCGTTTGACCGATCGGCGGATGCGGCGCCGTCCAGCCTGAGTTCGGGAACAGCCTCGGCAATATCCGGCAGGCGGATCGCATTCGATTCATAGGCAGGAACATAGCCGCCGCGCGGAATGGCGATGCGGACCGGTTCGGCAATTCCCTCATTGGCGAAATAGTGCTGCAGAAGCTCGCGCAGCCTGCCTGCCTGCACCCGCACCACGGCATCGGTGGACGGGTCGAAATCGCCGTCCTTGCCGAAAACATCCATGGCAATGGAAAAGCCCTTGAGCCTGTCGGCTTCGCCGGCCTGTTCACGTTCGACAAGATAGCGTAGCAGCTTGCGCGCGCGTTCGGATCGGCCGAACGTTTGGCTGGCAAGCAGTCGCTCCAGTGTCTCGCGCACTGCGGGGGCGGCAGGCGTGGCATGCTGCAAGTGTCGATCCTCTCGAAGTCGGCACAGGTTGAGGCGCGATCATATAGGTCCCGCACCACCACACAAGTATACACCCCATTATGCGATCACGTACCCACCGGATAATTCCGCGGTGGTTAACGGCCCGAAAGGTCGGAACCGATCACCAGATTGGACGGTTCCGATCTTTGTTCCCGTCGGGCGTCAGCCGGCTTTTTTGCCGACGATACGGTTGGCGGCGGACATCACTGCTTCCAGCGAGGCGGCGACGATGTTGGTGTTGATGCCTGCGCCGAACAGCTTGCCGCCGGGATATTCCATCTCGACATAGGAAATGGCCGACGCGTTCGAGCCGCGCTGCATCGAGTGCTCGGAATAGTCGAGCACCGACATCTCGACACCGAGATGACGTGACAGCGCATCGACGAAGCCGTCGATCGGGCCGGTGCCTGTGCCCGATATCGTCAGTTCCTTGCCGTTGTCGAGGATGACCGCCTCGACGACGCGCCGGCCCTTGATCTCGGTGCTGGGATAGGTGTGGTGATCGAGGAATTTCAGCCGCGCGCCGGGCTGGTCGACATAGGTCTCGAGAAAGCGCTCGTAGATGCGCCTGGCCGGCACTTCCTTGCCCTCGGCATCGGTGATCGCCTGGATTTCCTGGCTGAACTCGATCTGCAGGTTGCGCGGCAAATTGAGGCCGTAATCGGCCTGCAGCACATAGGCGATGCCGCCCTTGCCGGACTGCGAATTGATGCGGATGATGGCTTCGTAGCTGCGTCCGACATCGGCCGGGTCGATCGGCAGATAGGGCACTTCCCACAGACTCGTATTGGCCTTCTTCAGCGCCTTCATGCCCTTGTTGATGGCATCCTGGTGCGAACCGGAAAAGGCGGTGTAGACGAGTTCGCCGACATAGGGGTGGCGCTCGGGGATCTTCAACTGGTTCGAATATTCATAGACGTCCTTCATCCGGTTGATGTCCGAGCAGTCGATCAACGGATCGACACCTTGCGTGTACATGTTCAGCGCCAGCGTGACGATGTCGACATTGCCGGTGCGCTCGCCATTGCCGAACAGCGTGCCTTCGACACGGTCGGCGCCGGCCATCAGGCCGAGCTCGGTGGTGGCGATGCCGGTGCCGCGGTCATTGTGCGGATGCAGCGAGACCAGCAGGTTCTCCCGGTTGTCGAGGTTGCGGCACATCCACTCGATGCGATCGGCATAGATGTTGGGTGTCGACATCTCGACCGTCGAGGGCAGGTTGATGATCAGCTTGTTGTCAGCGGTCGGCCTGACGATCTCGGTGACGGCGTTGCAGATCTCCAGCGCAACTTCCAGCTCGGTGCCGGTAAAGCTTTCCGGCGAATACTCGAAACGAAAGCCTCCGCCGGCCTTGGCCGCCATGTCGGTGATCATCTTGGCGGCGTCGGTGGCGATCCGCTTGATGCCGCCGACGTCCTTCTCGAAGACGACGCGACGCTGCAATTCGCTGGTCGAATTGTAGAAATGGACGATCGGGTTGGTGGCGCCCTTCAGCGCCTCGAAGGTGCGGGTGATCAGCTCCGGCCGGCACTGCACCAGCACCTGCAGCGAGACATCGGCGGGTACGTTGCCTTCCTCGATGCACCAGCGGGCAAAGTCGAAATCGGTCTGCGATGCCGACGGGAAGCCGATCTCGATCTCCTTGAAGCCCATGTCGAGCAGCAGGCCGAACATGCGTGCCTTGCGCTCATGGCCCATAGGATCGATCAGCGCCTGGTTTCCGTCGCGCAGGTCGACCGAGCACCAGATCGGCGCCTTGTCGATAACCTTCGAGGGCCAGGTGCGATCGGTGAGACCGACGGTCGGATAGGGCTGATATTTGCGAGCCGCGTCGGGCATGCCTTTGGCCGAATCCGTGTCGGCTACCGCGGCATCGGAGCGGATCTCTTCTCGTGCGTTCATCGTCGTTTCTCCCGGCGGCTCATGGATCCACCTTCAGGTGGATTGATGGCGAGCGGCGCCTTTACCAGAATTTCGTTCGCTTGATGTGATTGCCAAGGAGCATGCGCTTGCGCGGCGGTTCGACCGCCGGGCGCTCCTTCAGCGAACCCGGCGATCGCCGATAAGGCCGAGAAGAAGCAGGGTCGAAGCCAGCGCGCGCACGGTCTCGCCGGAAAAACCGGTCGGACGGGAAGCGTTGCTGGCGCGCGTGTTCATGGCGGTTCTCTTACAGGAGCGGCTTGTGGGAGGCAAGTGGGCCGCGGGCCGTGTCGTAAGCACATGAGTTGTCCGGATTAGCACGTGAGTTGTCCGGTTTCATAGCCAGCGAATGGAGGCTGGGGATGAAGCGGGCCGCAGGCCGTGCAGGACAACGAATCCGGGTTAACGGGCTTCTTCGGAGCCTTTGCCGGCGCGTTGGCCGACGAAGCGTCAAACGAAAAACCCGCCTGTGCGGCGGGTCACTGGCGCAAATCAGCACCATGGATGAAAATGTACCTTAGCTGAGGGCAGGGAGTCAAGAAAAAATTCCTATCATTAAAAACTTTCGGCACAAAGGCTGCCAACACCGCCGAACTGACTGCCGCCGCCAGGCCTTTGTTCAGCTGAGTTCGGCAGGCCGTGTCGTAAGCAGTCGTCCGGATTAGGCAGCAGATGAGTTGTCCGATTTGTCTGTCGGCTGGTTGAGACGGGCGGCACCCCGACGCGCGTGCTCTTCCCCAGGCGCGGCAAATGCGCCAGACTTGGGCGACGGGTTGCGATGTCCAGTCGCCGGGAGGGGTCGTCCATGAATTTCGTGTTCTTCTCGCCGCATTTTCCCGCCAATGGCGCGGATTTCTGCGACCGTTTGAAGAAGGCCGGGGCCAGGCTGCTCGGTATCGGCGACGCGCCCTATGACGCGCTCGACGCCAAGCTGAAGGCGGCGCTCAGCGAGTACTACCGTGTCGCCGACATGGAGGACTATGATCCGGTGTTCCGGGCAATGGGGCATTTCATCCACAAGTGGGGCCGCATCGACCGCTTTGAATCGCTCAACGAACACTGGCTGGAGCTGGAAGCCAACATCCGCACCGATTTCAACATCTACGGCACCAAGCTCGATTTCGTGAAGAACCTGAAGCGCAAGAGCCGCATGCGTGCCTTCTTCCGCAAGAGCGGCGTCGACACCATCGCGCAGCGCAAATGTTCCGACCGCGCCGGGGCCATGACCTTCATCCGGCGCGTTGGCTATCCGGTGGTGGTCAAGCCCGACAGCGGTTCCGGCGCATCGAACACCTTCAAGATCTCCAACGCCAAGGAGCTCGACCAGTTCTTCCGGGACAAGCCCGAGGACGTGACCTTCGTCATGGAGCAGTTCATCGAGGGGCTGGTGGTGACCTATGACGGGCTGGTCAACCGCGACGGCGAGGTGGTGCTGGCGGCCAGCCACCGCTACGACCAGAGCGTCATGGAGGTGGTCAACAAGGACCGCCACATGAGCTATACCTGCTTTCCCAGAATCAACCCGGCGGTCGAGGAGGCCGGTCGAAAGATCCTGAAAGCATTCGACGTGCGTGAACGCTTCTTCCACATCGAGCTGTTCGAGACCAAGGACGACCGTGTCATCGCGCTGGAGGTCAACATGCGCCCGCCCGGCGCCTGGATGACCGATGCGATCAACTATACGTTCGACATCGATGTCTATGCGGCGTGGGCCGACATGGTGGTCAGGGATGCCGCCGGCGGCCCTTACGAGGGCAAATATTTCACCGCCTATGCCAGCCGCAAGCGACGCCTCCACTATTTGCACAGCCATGAGGACGTGCTAGCCGCGCACCGCGACAAGATCGTCCACCATCAGGCCATCGAAGAGGTTTTCAGCCGCGCCATGGGAAATTACGCCTACCAGATGCGCTCGAAAGACGAAGCAGCGCTGCGCGAAGCGGTCGCGTACATCCACGCGGAAAAGGCGTGAGGCGATGGACATTTCCTATCATAAGAATTTCTCGAGCCAACTCGGCCGCGACATGGAATACAAGCGCTACGGCCATGCCGGCCGGCCGGTGGTGGTGTTTCCGACCTCGCAGGGCCGGTTCTACCAGTTCGAGGACTCCGGCGGGGTGGGCGCACTGGCCGAATTCATCGACACCGGCCGCATCCAGCTGTTCACGGTCGACGGCGTCGATTCGGAATCCTTCTTCGACAAGCATGCCGACGCGGCCCATCGCATTGCCCGCCACGAGGCCTATTTCCGCTATGTGCGCGAGGAAGCGCTGCCGGACTTCCTGTCCACGGCCGAGCAGGCCAATGGCGGGCGCAAGCTGAAGCCGCTGTTCTCGGGCTGTTCGATGGGCGGCTATCACTCCTCGAACTTCGTCTTCCGCTTTCCCGAACTCGCCAGCGGCGTCATCGCGCTGTCGGGCGTCTATTCGGCGCGCGATTTTTTCGGCAGGGCGCTCGAGGGCGATATCTTCTACAACTCGCCGCTCGACTATCTGCCCGGCATCGTCGATCCCAAACTGCTGGCCCGGCTGAAGACGCTCAGGCTGATCTTCTGCTGCGGGCAGGGCGCCTGGGAAGAGCGGATGCTGGTCGAGACGCGCAGGTTGGAACAGATCCTGCGCGACAAATCCATTCCCGCCTGGGTCGATTACTGGGGCGGCGATGTCAGCCACGACTGGCCGTGGTGGCACAAGCAACTGGTCTATTTCTTCGGCCGTTGGCTGGATGACGACCTGATGCACAGGCTGGATTGATAGGGAGGCCCGTCCGCTGACGGCTACCCTTCCTGGCATGCCGGCAGGGCGGTTTCGCGCTCCGAAGCCGATACGCGACGCAGGCCAAGGAAGACGACAAGGGCGGTGACGACGGTGATCGCCGCCAACACGATCAGCAGCCTGTCGAACGCCGTCTCGTAGGCCTGGACCAGAACAATGGCTCCGGCTTGGGGCAAATGTTGTGCTGCTTCGCCGAGATTGCCGGTCACCAGCAACTGGGCTGCCGCCGCTGCGTCCGTCGAAGATGCCATTCCTTATGCGGCGAGCTGCGCGGCGGCAAAGCCGGAAAGCGTCGCCATGACGATCGCCAGCGCCACACCCTCGCAGGCGACGCGGGTGGTGTTGAAGATGCCGACCGCCATGCCGGCGCGCTCCCTTGGCACGACGCTGACCGCAAGCCCGTCCATCAATCCCCAGGGCAGAGCGATGCCGACGCCGATCAGCATCAGCGGCGCCATCAGCGCACTATCGACCGGTGGTGTCAGGCTCAGCCAGACAAGCCCGGCGG
>NZ_RZRR01001451.1:0-749 GCF_003998555.1 Mesorhizobium sp. M7A.F.Ca.CA.002.09.1.1
GCATGGTGCGCTCGACCTCGGCGATAACAGCCGCGACCGCCACCGGAATGAAGCTGCGCGGGGTCCATTCGAATAGCAGCAGTTCGACCGCCAGCATGATGGCGGCGATCGGTGTTCCGAACACCGTGGTCATGCCCGCTGCCGCACCAGCCACCAGCAGGGTCTTGCGCTCGTTGTCGCTGACCGGCAGCATCTGCGCGATCAGCGAGCCGATCGCGCCGCCTGTCATGATGATCGGTCCTTCCGCGCCGAACGGTCCGCCGGAACCGATCGAGATCGCCGACGACAGCGGCTTCAGGATCGCCACCTTGGCGTCGAGTTTCGAGCGCCCGAGCAGGATCGCCTCGATGGCTTCGGGAATGCCGTGGCCGCGGATCTTCTCGCTGCCATAGCGCGCCATCAGGCCGATGATCAGCGCACCGATCACCGGAACGAGGACGGCGGCAAGCCCAAGCGGCGTGTTCTCGAGCTTCAGGTCGGCAAGCGAGAACTGGCCGAAATAGGCAATGTTGGTGGCAAGCCGGATCAGCTTCAAAAGCGCGATGCCGGCAAACAACCCGGCTGTCGCCACCACCACGGCAATGGCGGCGACGAGCAGAACCCTGGGATCCGTGGTGAAATCGCGCAGGTGCTCCGGGTTCGAATGATGGGTCTTCATGGCAGTTGCTTCCTGGCGGCGGCCGTATGTCTGGGGTGCGGCACGGTCGAAGCGGCCAGCCGGGTTTGTCGGTGGCTATGTATCGTAACAC
>NZ_RZRR01001452.1:0-749 GCF_003998555.1 Mesorhizobium sp. M7A.F.Ca.CA.002.09.1.1
CAGACATAGGGGCCAGCCTCATGGCTGGCGATACCGCCGATATTATGGTTTTCATGTCGTATAGTTGCGACCCGGCGCGGGCGACAGGATGGCAGACAAGGACAAACGGATCGTCATAGCCGGTGCCGGCAGCATCGGCTGCTATGCCGGCGGCTGCCTGGCGCTGGCCAGCCGAAAGGTCATTCTGCTGGCCCGGCCGCGCATTGAGGCAGCGTTGCGGCAGGGTGGATTGCGGGTCAGCGACCTCCAGGGCCGCGATCGCTCGATCAAGCCGGAGGCGCTTGCCGTCACCACCGATCCGGCCGCCACCCTGCCGCAGGCAGACGTGATCCTGGTCACGGTCAAGAGCGGCGCCACTCAGGACATGGCGGATCTTATCAAAGCTCATGCCCGGCCCGACGCCGTGGTGATCAGCCTGCAGAACGGTGTCGACAATGCCGACAGGCTGCGTGCCGGACTTGGCCGGCGAACGGTGCTGGCCGGCATGGTGCCGTTCAATGTGGTGCAGTCGCCGGACGGCGAGCTGCCGCTGCGCGTGCACCGCGCCAGCGACGGCAAGGTGATGGTCGAGGATGGCGATGCCGGCCTGGTCGGCCTGCTTGGCGTCGAAGGGTTTGCGGTTGAAGCGCATGGCGACATGAAGGCGGTGCTGTGGGGCAAGCTGCTGATGAATCTGAACAACGCGCTGGTGGCGCTTTCCGGCCTGCCGCTGGCAACCGAACTGGCCGACCGACGCTGGCGGCTGATCC
>NZ_RZRR01001453.1:0-744 GCF_003998555.1 Mesorhizobium sp. M7A.F.Ca.CA.002.09.1.1
CCATCGAGTGCCTGCGCGAGCTTGGCGCCGAGGTGGTTGCCGCGGCCTGCATCATCGACCGTTCGGCCGGCAAGACTGATGTCGGCGTGCCGCTCATCGCGCTTGCCGAGTATGAGGTCCCGGCCTATCCGGCCGACCGGCTGCCGCCGGAGCTTGCCGCCATCCCGGCGATCAAGCCCGGCAGCCGCAACATCTGACGGGGCATGCCGACATGCGTGAAGACGAATTGGAAATGATCGCCGGCATCGATCATTTCGTGCTGACGGTCGCTTCGCTGGAAGTGACCTGTGAGTTTTACCAGCGCGTGCTGGGTTTTGAGCGCATCGACGCGGCGGATCGACCGACGGCGCTGGCTTTCGGTAGCCATAAGATCAATGTGCATGAGGTCGGCCGGACTTTCGAGCCAAAGGCGAAGTCGCCGACATCAGGATCAGGTGATTTCTGCCTGATCACCGAGCGGCCACTGGATGAGGTCCGTGCGCGGCTCGCGGCCAATGGTGTGGTGGTGGAACTCGGCCCGGTTGAACGTGTCGGGGCCCGAGGTCCAATGATGTCGGTCTATTTCCGCGACCCGGACGGCAATCTGGTCGAGGTCAGCGAATACCTGCCGTAGCCGCTGGCGGCGCTGTGCCTTTCGGCGATGCGACTGCCGTTCCTTAAATTTGCCGCGATTGTCCAATGTTCGAAGCAAGACCTGCCGCCCCGAAGGGCGGCGACAAGCGCGGCGCACAAAAGGTGTTTGGT
>NZ_RZRR01001454.1:0-737 GCF_003998555.1 Mesorhizobium sp. M7A.F.Ca.CA.002.09.1.1
GGTCATCTGGTCGGTCTGGCGGGCACTCAGCCGAAACGCCCCGCCGCTGATCCCCGGCTGGTCCGGCCTGATCGTGGCGATATGCTACGGGCTGACCGGGATCACCTTCGTCACCGCCGTCTACCACACCTCGACCGCCGACCTGGTGTTCATCCTGGCCTTCAACACCGTCTTTGCGGGGTTGCTGTCCTGGATATTCCTGCGCGAGAGGCCGCGGCTGGTGACCATCGCGGCGATGGCGATCATGATCCTCGGCGTGCTGGTCATCGTCGGCGGCTCGGTCGGCACCGGCAAGCTGTTCGGCGATTTCATGGCGCTGTGCTCGGCCTTCTTCATCGCGGTGGCCATCACCATCTCGCGCGCCAGCGGCAAGGACATGGGATTCACCTCGCTCGTCGGCGTCCTTCTGCCGCTCGCGCTGGCGGTCTTCATGGTGTCAGGCGAAGGCTTTCATGTGAACGCGCCATGGTGGATCGTCTTCAACGGCGCCATCATCATGCCGATCTCGTTCTTCTGCCTTGCCGCCGGGCCGAAATACATTTCAGGACCGGAAGTGGCGATGTTCTACCTGCTCGAAACGGTGCTGGCGCCGGTCTGGGTGTGGATGATCTTTGCCGAGGCACCGACCCGCAACAGCCTGATCGGCGGCGGGATCCTGATCGTCACGCTCGTCGCACACTCGCTCTGGCAGCTGCATGAAGGGCGTAAGCGCCGGGTCGACTTCGCGGTGCATCACC
>NZ_RZRR01001455.1:0-733 GCF_003998555.1 Mesorhizobium sp. M7A.F.Ca.CA.002.09.1.1
GTATCAAACTGCCCTTCGCGGCGACGGCAGCGTGCCTGACGAATCGTTCAGCGGGCCGTCGGCGGCGTCGAGACCCGTCGGACGAGACCCGTTACCGGGCCGGGCTTTCTGGCGGCTGGCCTCGCTGCTGTTCGCGCCATTGCGCAAGAGTCGGCGTCGATTGCCTCCGCAGGACGATTATCTGAGACGCGACATCGGCCTGCCGGAGCTCGAGGGTCTGCCGCACTACTGGGACTTCACCCGGTACCAATGATGCGTGCAGCCGAGATCCGACGTCGCAGCGGGAGCGGCGGCTCCCGCGCGCCATCAACAAGGAGGAGAGAACATGAACATCCATCTGTGGACCAAACACCTCATCAACCTGTCGATCGCGGCCACGGCGGCCAATGCTCACAACGCTGGCGCGCTGGACGAGAAGGTGCGGGCAGCCAACAGCCGCTTCGAGAACGTGGCGATGGCGACGGCCGAGGGCTATGCGCCGATCCCTTGCGCCAGCGGCATCACCGGCGGCGCCATGGGCATCCACTATGTCAATGCCGGTTATCTGAAGGACGATGCGGTCGAACTCGCCAAGCCCGAGGCGGTGATGTACGAGCCGATGGCAAACGGCAAGCTGAGGCTGGTGGCCGTCGAGTACATCACCTCGAAAGGTCCGGCTTCGCTGGAAGGGCAGCTGTTCAATTTCGACAGCGCGCCCAACCGCTACGGTCTAGGCCCGTTCTATGAACTGCAT
>NZ_RZRR01001456.1:0-730 GCF_003998555.1 Mesorhizobium sp. M7A.F.Ca.CA.002.09.1.1
GTCCTGCGTGCCTTCGGCGCCGGGGCTGGAACATGCCGGCGCCGAGCTGACGGTCGCCGATGTCGCGGAAGCGATGACCTGGGAGAACATTATCGGCCTGGGCGAAGTGATGAATTTCCCCGGCGTCGTCGCCAATGATCCGGTCATGTCGGGCGAGATCGCGGCGACGGTCAAGGCGGGCAAGACGGTCGGCGGCCACTATGCCTCGCGCGATCTCGGCCTGCCGTTCCACGGCTACGTCGCCGGCGGCCCCGAGGACGACCATGAGGGCACGCGCGCCGAGGACGCTATCGCCCGCGTGCGCCAGGGCATGAAGGCGATGCTGCGGCTGGGCTCGGCCTGGTACGACGTCGCCTCGCAGATCAAGGCGGTGACGGAGGGCGGAATCGACCCGCGCAACTTCATCCTGTGCACCGACGACAGCCATTCCGGCACGCTGGTCCAAGAGGGCCATATGGACCGCGTGGTGCGCCACGCCATCCAACAGGGATTGAAGCCGGTGACGGCGATCCAGATGGCGACGCTCAATACCGCCCAGCATTTCAAACTGGAGCGCGAGATCGGCTCGATCGCGCCGGGCCGGCTGGCCGACCTGCTGATCGTCTCGGATCTCGCCGCAATGACCATCGACGAGGTCTATGCACGCGGCGTCAGGGTGGCCAAGGGCGGCAAGCTCGAAATCGACATTCCGGCCTATGATTACCCCCGGACGGCGAAGAACACCGTCAAG
>NZ_RZRR01001457.1:0-727 GCF_003998555.1 Mesorhizobium sp. M7A.F.Ca.CA.002.09.1.1
GGCACGAGGTGCGGCCAAACGAGATCGAGGCGGCACGGCGGTTCTTTGCCGATACTGCCCAAGGAGCATAGCAATGCCTGACCAACTGCCTGAGATCGAACTTGAGGATCGCGGTTCCAAGGGCCGCTACGTCCTGCGTGGACCCGATGGCGCCGAGGCCGAGATGACTTTCACCAAGATCGGTGAGCACCAGATCATCATCGACCACACCGAAGTGCCGGACGTCTTTCGCGGCCAGGGTGCCGGGCTTCGGCTTGTCACCCGCGCCGTCGAGGATGCGCGTGCGGCGGGCAAGAAGATCATCCCGCTCTGCCCGTTCGCCAACGCTCAGTTCCGCCGCCATCAGGAATGGGCCGACGTGCTGAAGCGGTAGGGATTCGTTGCTTGGAAACGGCGCGGCAAGCGGCTGCCATCCCACCGGGGCGGCTTTGGCATTTGCGCGGGTGGCGCATCCTGCCTAAGTAGATAGGATATATCTTAGCCGCGCCGACAAACGAACCGAATGATCCCCCAATGACCGAAACCGATCTCGTTCCCGTCTTCGACGGCCACAACGATACGTTGCTCAGGCTCCATCAGTCGAAAGACACGGACGTCGAAAAACTGTTCATCGAGGGGAAATCGGGCGGCCATATCGACCTGCCACGCGCGAAAGCCGGCGGCTTCGCCGGGGGCATGTTCGCCATCTTTCCGCCGCCTGTCGAGAAATCCAGGCGCGGCGCCGTGC
>NZ_RZRR01001458.1:0-725 GCF_003998555.1 Mesorhizobium sp. M7A.F.Ca.CA.002.09.1.1
TGAAGGCACGCGCGGCGTGCTCCTGAAAATTCTGCTCCAGCGCGATTTCAAGGCTGCGGGCGAGATGCAGCCGGCTGCTGGCCAGATCCAGCCACTGCTCGGCGGCGCCGACATTGTTGAGCGCGTGACAAACGACATCCTGCCGGTCCAGCTGCTCGGCAAGCTCGATCGCCCTGCCGCCCAGCGACAGGGTCTCGTCGAGCCTCTCGGCCAGCATCGCCAGCTGCGAAAGGTTCGAATAGGCCATGGCAAGTTCGGCACTGGCGGGAACTGCCTCCAGCAACGCGACCGCCTGGGCGCCGAACAGGTCGGCTGCCGGGCGGTCGCCCAACAGATAGGCGAAGCGCGATAGCCACCTGAGGCTGTCGCCTTCCTTCAGCGTGTTGCCAAGCGCCTTTTGCAACGCGCGGGCTTGTTCCTGCGCCTTGATGGCCTCGTCAATGCGGGCGATCAAGTGACACTCGAAGGCATACTGCTCGTAAAGTCCGGCGCGTTCTTCCACGGGCAAGGTGTCGGCCTGCCGCAAGGCGACCTCATAGTAGCCGGCGGCGTCGCGATGGGCGCCGACACGCGAAGCCTCGCGCGCGGCGATCGGCGCGAATTCGCGCACCGCCTCGAAATTGTGCGCTTCCACGGCGTGATGGACCAGGCGTGCGGTGGCGACGCCGCCGTTTTCAAGCAGCGCCGACAGCGCGCGCTGGTTGAACAGTCTCCTGTAACTTGTC
>NZ_RZRR01001459.1:0-725 GCF_003998555.1 Mesorhizobium sp. M7A.F.Ca.CA.002.09.1.1
ATTTTGAATCATAGTCGTAGAAGGAATGGCCGGTCGGGATGATCTCGCAGACCCCCAGCGCCACATCGCCCATCACCGCGCAGGTCAGCTCCCTGCCGTGGATGTAGCGCTCGACCATGACGGTATCGCCATATTTCCACTCCGACGAGCCAAGAACCTGCGGCGGATGCGACTGGCCTTCATGCACGATGACGACACCAAAGCTCGAACCCTCATTGACCGGCTTGACCACATAGGGCGGCTTCATCGGATGCTTGTTCTGGATGGCGAAGCGGCTGGCGACCTTCGATTCGGCGACCACGATGCCGACCGACTTGGCAACCCGTTTGGCCTGCTCCTTGTTCATGGCCAGAGCCGAGGCGAGCACGCCGGAATGGGTGTAGGGAATGCCGAGATATTCGAGGATGCCCTGGATGGTGCCATCCTCACCAAAAGGGCCGTGCAGCGCATTGAAGGCGACATCGGGCTTGAGCTCGGCAAGCACGGAGCCGACATCGCGCCCGACATCGACGCGGGTGACCTGGTAACCTTCCTTCTCAAGCTCATCGGCGCAAGCCTTTCCGGAGGACAGGGACACGGGCCGCTCGGACGAAAAACCACCCAGCAGGACGGCCACATGCTTGTTTTTCATTCCCCGGCATCCCCTCTCTCACGGCGGACCAAAACCAGATTTTCCGCAACATTGAGTCAGAGTCTCCCGGCAGGTTGCCCCCCCAGACGGAAAA
>NZ_RZRR01001460.1:0-723 GCF_003998555.1 Mesorhizobium sp. M7A.F.Ca.CA.002.09.1.1
ATGTAGCAATCGCTCCGCGATTCTTTTTCCGGCTAACTAGTTTGTGCCTTGCCCGTCATCCTCCCCCTTGTTTTCATAGCCCCTTTTCAGATCACTTTGCGGCGCGGAAAACGCCTCAGACCGTGCCGGCAATGGCGTTTTCGAGCAAGGTCAGCGCCGCCTTCTTGGTCAGCTTGACCGGGTTACCGCCGGCGGTCGGATCGACCACCGCCATGTCGGCGATCAGCGCCTTGCGCTTCTTGTCCATGTCGAGCCCCTTGATAAGGCCCGGCAGCGCATGCGGCACCTTCAATTCCTTGCGCAGCTTGATAATCGCCTTGGCGAACCCGTCGAAGCCGCCCTTGATGCCGCAATAGGCGGCGAGCCGGCCGATACGCTCCTCGATGGAGTCACGGTTGAAGGCGAGCACATAGGGCATGAACACCGCATTGGTCATGCCGTGATGGGTGTCATAGAGCGCACCGACCGGATGCGACAGCGAATGGATGGCGCCGAGCCCCTTCTGGAAGGCAGTGGCGCCCATGGCGGCGGCGCTCATCATGTGGGCGCGCGCGACGAGATCCCTGCCGTTGGCATAGGCCTTCGGCAGGTTCTCGAAGACCAGCCTCACACCTTCGACGGCGATGCCGTCGGCCATCGGATGATAGCCCGGCGCGCAATAGGCCTCGAGACAGTGGGCGAGCGCATCCATGCCGGTGCCGGCGGTGATGAAGCCGGGCATGC
>NZ_RZRR01000145.1:0-8386 GCF_003998555.1 Mesorhizobium sp. M7A.F.Ca.CA.002.09.1.1
GTCCAAATATTTCCAACCGAGGCCGATCAATGCGCCGGCGCTGGCCGCCGGCAACGGGCCGAACTACAGCTGCTCCACCAACCCGATCACGCCGCTGACCGATGTCAGCGTTACCACTGGGCTTACCGCGATCAAGGCCGCGATCGACCTGATGAAGCCCGATGGCGGCACCAATGTTCCCGAAGGCATGGCCTGGGGTTGGCGGGTGGTTTCGAGCGGCGAGCCGTTCACGCAAGGCCGCCCGGAAACCGAGAGAGGCAACGACAAGGTCGTCATCGTGCTGACCGACGGCGCCAATACCTACTACACGCCGTCCTCGCTCAGCCATTCCGACCCCGCCGATTCGAAATCGACCTATGCGTCCTTCGGCTATCTCAACCCAGGCTACAACGGCACTTCGGTGGGCCGCCTGTTCATGGGCACATCGAGCGCCATTGGCCAGTTCGACTATTCGAACGGCAACTACACCAACGCGCTCAACGAGCAGATGGCGACGCTTTGCAACAACGCCAAGGCAGCCAATATCATGGTGATGACGGTGGCGCTCGACCTGTCGACGACCAAAACCGCCGATCAGCAGGCGATCGAGGCGCTGAAATCCTGCTCGTCGAACTCGCGCTTCCGCAAGGATCCAACGGACGCGAGCAAGCCGGCAAAACTGTTCTGGAATGCCACCGGCGCCAGCTTGTCGAACGATTTCAAGGAAATCGGCAACGAATTGTCGAACCTGCGCATCGTCGGCTGATCCTCAGGCTTCGGGGGCTGGCTGGAACAACGGCTGGCGCCGCCATGCACTTGCGCGCGCCTCCCGGGACAGGCACATCTTGGCCGCCTGCCGGATCGCGCGTCCATTCGCGGCGCGCTGGGGAAGAACAGATGCCCGAAACAGCCAATCATCTCGCCTTCGCGCTGGTCTGCCTCGGCATGGTGCTGACGCCTGGCCCCAACATGATCTATTTGATCTCGCGTTCCCTGTCGCAGGGGCCGAAGGCGGGGCTCATCTCGCTTGGCGGCGTGGCGCTCGGCTTTGTCTTCTATGTACTGGCGGCGGCATTCGGCATCACCGCGCTGCTGCTCGCAGTGCCCTACGCCTATGATGCGCTGCGCTTTGCCGGCGTGCTCTATCTCCTGTGGCTGGCCTGGCAGGCGGTGAAGCCGGGCGGACGCTCGCCATTCGAAGTGCGCGAATTGCCGAGGGACCGGCCGCGCAAGCTTTTCGCCATGGGCCTGATGACCAATCTGCTCAATCCGAAGGTGGCCGTGCTCTATCTGTCGCTGTTGCCGCAGTTCATCAGCCCCGGCAAGGGTCACGTCCTGTCGCAGCTCCTGGTGCTCGGCGCGACACAGATCTCGATCAGCCTCAGCGTCAATGCCGTCATCGCGGTAACGGCCGGTTCAATCGCCACCTTTCTCGCCGGACGGCCCTTGTGGCTGGTCATCCAGCGCTGGATGATGGGAACCGTGCTGGCGGCTCTTGCGCTGAAGATGGCGACAGACGCGCAGCGCTGAGAGTGCAAACCGGCGGTCGCCGCTGTCAGCCGCCGAAGACTTCTTTCAGGAATGCATGAGAGGCAAGGATGGATTGCTCGGCAGCATTGTACTGACCATAGGCCTCGATGCCGGTCTTCAATCCTGCGGAGTCAAATCCGTGACGAGCACCCGGGTAGACGTCAAGCTGCACAGAGCTTCCCTTGCCGCTGCGCTGCGTCATCATCTCCTGGCAATTTTTGGCGGGGGTCCGATCGTCCAGCTCGCCGATCAGGATCAAGGTCGGGACCGCCATGTCGCCATTCGTTGCCGAACAATCCGGATAGTAGGCGATCGCAGCCTTGAATTTGCGCTCCATAAGCCGCTCGTCTCCACCAGACTGCAAGGCCTCGAGCGTTGCGTTCCCGCCAGCGGAGAACCCCATCAACGCAATGCGCCGCGGGTCGACAAAACTGTATTTTGATAGGTATTCCAGAGCGCCGTAGGCGTCATATACGCGATCAACAGGGTGGAGGCCATCACAGGTCTCCTTAATGCCGCGGGTGCTGAAGCTGTCGACGACGAGGACGACGTAACCCCAGGAAGACAGTCGCTCGGACCAGGTTTTCCTTACACTTCGGGGCAAACCTGAACATCCGTGCAGAACCACGACAGCCGGGAACGGCCCCTCACCCGGCGGACGCGTTAAATACCCCTGCAGCGGCGTGCCGGGAACGGCCCTCGGGACGTTGCCGCCCGCTTGCGCAATGCGCTTCTGAAATGGCGTTGGCTCCGAAGCCGCGCTTTCAAACTGCACCGGCTGGTCAGCGCGCGCTGGCGCGGCATGCAGATAGCTACCGATACAAAGGCAGGTCAGACAGACGACCTTGTTGGGCAGTCTCGGCAGGGTGAAGGCCATGGGTGCCTGCTTCGTTACATCGGCCGTCTTATCTGCTGTGCCCGCTCCGGCTCGACCACCTTGCGGTAGAGATGCCAGGTGGCATGGCCGAGCACCGGCATGACGACGGCGAGCCCGGCAAACAGCGGGATCGAACCGATCACCAGAAGCACGGCGACCAGCAAGCCCCACAGCGCCATTTGCAGCGGGTTGGCCATCACCGCCCGGGCCGAGGTCTCGATGGCTGAGACGGCGCCGACGTCGCGGTCGAGCAGCAGCGGGAAGGCAACCACAGTGGTGGCCAGCACGATTACGGCAAAGACAAAGCCCGCGGCATTACCGGCAAGGATCAGCGTCCAGCCCTTACTGGTGGTCAGCACGTCGCGGATGAAGCCGCCGATCGAGGCCGGCGGCTGGTCTCCGAACAGGCCAGTGTAGATCGATTGCGCGGTGTAGAGCCACAACAGGAACAGCGCCACCAGCATGACGCCGATGACGGCGATCGACGGGATCGCGGACGAGCGCCGGACATCAAACGCGTGCCGCCAGGAGGTGTTCATGCCGAGCTCGCGCCGGCGGCTGATCTCGTAAAGGCCGAGCGCCGCAAACGGCCCGACCAGAGCGAAACCCGACATCAGGGGATAGATGAGCTGGATGGCATTGGCGCCGGACGTCCACTGCGTCAGGATCAGGCCGACGATGGGATAGATCAGGCACAGGAACACGTAGTGCGATGGTTTTGCCCAGAAATCCTCGAACCCGAGACGCAACGCATCCCAAAGGTCCGACGTGGTGATGCGGCGCACCGTCGGCTGCACATGCATTCCACGTGCGTCCGCCATGACATGAAAGCCGGCCATAACCTTCCTCCCGTGTGTCGGGGCGGTCACCGCCTGGATGGCCGCCAGAGCTGCCACTTCAAGATCGAGAAGCATGATAGCAGAGTTGGCGGCGATTGTCGCCGGGTCAATGGCCTGGGGAGCAACTCCTCGTTGTGTTCAACTCTCCGTATGGCCTCTCATATGGCGTACCTTGGCAGACCTTCGTTTTGGCCAATCATTGTGCTGCATTTTAGCATTTACGCATTTTAGCATTTACTTAAATTACTCGTAGGGATCCCTGGCGTATCACCTGAGCTTTACGAGTTTCGGCGAGGGACTATGTTCGCATTGAAAGCCTTCTGGTCTTCGGAGCGCGGCAACTTTGCCATAACGACCGCCTTCGCTATGCTGCCAATAATGATTGGTTTGGCCGGCGCCGTCGATCTGATCGGCACGAGCCATGACGCCTCGCAACTCCAGAACTCGCTGGACGCGGCTGGGCTCGCCATCGGCACGAAGTTCTCTCCCGATATGGCGGCTGGCGATGTCCAGCAGCTTGGGCTGCAGTTCTTCGCCGCCAATATGAGCGCGGCCGACCAGCAGGAATATTTGGGCAGCGTCTCCGCTTTCGCGGCAACGGCAAGCGGCAGTCCAAGCGCCTACTTTATCTCGCTGTCGTCCAGCATAAGCCGCCCAAGCTTCATCAGCGCCTCGGCCCCCTGGCAGGCCTACCGCTCGGCCTCGGTCAAGATAAAACCTGGCGCGCAGGCCTGCGTGCTGGCGCTCGATCCGCATGCGTCCGCCGCCGTGAACCTGCAGGGCTCGACCAACGTCTCGATGGACAATTGCGTGATCGCGGCGAACTCGGACGCGTCGGATTCCGTCAACAGGGGTGGTTCCGCACTGGTTTCGGCCGGCTGTGTCTCAACCGTCGGTGGCACCAGCGGGCTGTTGCCACCCAGCGCCAGTCTCGCCTGCGGAACGCCGCACGAACATAGGTACGCATCCTTTGATCCATTGGCCGACGTCGTTCCTCCCCCTTACACATTGTGTTTGCCTGTCCCGAACGGCAAAACCTACACGCTGTCGCCCGGCACTTATTGCGACAAGACATTATCGGGGAACATCACGCTTAATCCGGGCGTCTACATCATGCGCGGCACCACCATAAAGCCAGGGGGAAACGGCAGCCTGACTGGCCAGGGCGTGACCATTTTCCTCATGGAAAGCGCTCAGATCTACATAAATGCCAATGAGAAGGTGAACCTTTCCCCGCCCACCAGCGGCCCTTATGCTGGCATCACCATTTTCCAGGATCACGGCAACACGTCTGCCCTGACATTGAATGGTGGCGCAAATTCCGTGCTCAGCGGTTTCATCTACGCGCCGGACGCGCCCATTTCCTACGCCGGCAATTCTGATATGAGCGCCCAGGGCGACTGTCTCAGGCTTGTCGGCAATACGATACAGATGACCGGGAACTCGTCCGTCAAGTCCGACTGCGCGGCGGCGCTTGGAAATCGCACAATGTATGCCGATCGGATGATCACTCTGGTGAAATGAGAGACAACCTGACGTGCGGCGGCGCCAGCGGTAGCGTTGAGAAAAATGGCGGTAACGCACGGCCGGATCGGTTTCGATGCGAGGCGCAATCCGGCCAGCCTGGGATAGGCAGCGCCGTCGAACGCCTGGTGAAATTCCGCCCAGCATGCCACGCCGATCAGCGTTGTACCGGCCAGCGTCAGTCTGTCGCCCCCTCTTCGATTTTCGCCGCCCTGCCCGGCAAAAGCCATGATCGCTATTATCTCAGAGGCATGACCATAGCGAAAATCGAAACCCACCCGATCCCGAAGCTGAACAGGCGCATGGTGCTGACCGGCCTCGCAGCCCTGGCGGGGCTCGCCGCCTGCAGCACCGTTTCACTGCCAACCGGCGAAGGCGCCGGGGTCTCCTCCTCCGCCACCAGCACGCTGGCCAGCATCCGCGCCTCGGCCGGGCTCGCGCCGCTGGTCCCCGACCGGCAGCTCGAACAGGCCGCCCTGCAGCAGGCAGGCTACATGGCGCAGCGCCGCCGCATGAGCCACACCACCGGCTGGGGCAAGGATTTCGCCTCGCGCGTCAGGGACAATAGAATTTCCGGTGCCGCGGCGGAGAACATCGCCGAGGGTCGTTTCGACCTCGATAAGCTGTTCGACATCTGGGTGCATTCACCAGGCCATCGCCGCAACATGCTCGACCCGCGCTTCACACGCTTCGGCCTTGCCTATGTGCGCGACGGCAGCGACAGCAAGCTCCGTTACTGGAGCCTCGTGCTCGGAAAATAGGAAAACGTGCCGGTTCGGTGCGCCACACCCAAGACGATTTGATGGAAAGCTAGTCCATATGCGCCGCCGGCGCGCCGCCGGCTGGCGCCTGCTTCGGCTTGCGCAGCAGGAAAACAAACGGGATGGCAAGCAGTGTCATCACCATGAGTATTTTGAAGTCGTTGACGTAGGAGATCATCATGGCCTGGAGATTGACCATGCGATCGACCTGCGAGAGCGCCGTTGGGTCGCCGCCTGCGGCCGCCGGCGAGACAGCCCACAGATTGGGGTTGAACGGATTGATGAAGGCCGAAAGCTCGGCATGGTTGATCTGCGTGTTGCGCACCATCAACACCGTCACGACCGACACGCCGATCGACGAGCCAAGATTGCGCACCAGGCTGAACAGAGCCGTGGCATCGGTGCGGAAGCGCACGTCAAGCGTGGCGAAGGCGACGGTCGACAACGGCACGAACACCATCCCCATGCCCAGGCCCTGGATGACGCCGGAGCTGATGATCAGCCAATTGTCCATCTGCGGGGTGAAGCTGGACATGGTGTAGAGCGACTGCGCGGTCAGCAGGAAGCCGATGACGACGAGGATCCTGGCGTCAATCCTGCTCATGAGCCGCCCGACGACGAGCATCGAGATCATGGTGCCGACGCCGCGTGGCCCCATGACGATGCCGATGGTGACGGTCGGATAGCCGAAGATGGTCGACAGCATCGGCGGCAGCAGCGACATGCTCGCCAGGATGAGCACACCCATGACGAAGATGAATGCGAGCCCGGTCACGAAATTGCGGTCGAGGAAGATCTTGGGATCGATGAAGGGGTGCTCGGCCGTCATGGTGTGAATGATGAACACCCAGAAGCCGGTGAGCGAAAGACCAAGTTCGATCCAGATCTCGACCGAGGAAAACCAGTCGACCTCGCCGCCGCGGTCGAGCAGCAGCTGAAGCGCGCCGACGCCGAGCGATATCATGGCGAAGCCGAAGAAATCGAAGCCGCGCACGCGCCGCGCGATAGCCGGCAAATAAGCGGCCATACCGAGAAAGGCGACGATGCCGACCGGCAGATTGATGAAGAACACCCAACGCCAGTTGAAATTCTCGGTCAGCCAGCCACCGAGTGTCGGGCCCAGAATCGGACCCAGCATGATACCGGCGCCCCAGATGGCCATCGCCTGGCCATGGCGTTCCCTGGGATTGATGTCGAGCAGGAAGGTCTGCGACAGAGGCACGATCGCGGCGCCGAACACGCCTTGCATCAGCCGGAAGAACACCATGGTCTCCAGGCTCCAGGCGATGCCGCACAGCATCGAAAACACGGTGAAGCCGACCACCGCCGTCAGGAACAGTTCCTTGCGGCCGAAGCGATCGGCCAGCCAGCCGGTGACCGGCGTCATGATGGCGGCGGCAACGATGTAGGAGGTCAGCACCCAATTGATGTTGTCAGGCGAGGCGCCGAGATCGCCGGTCATGGTCGGCAGCGCGACGTTGGCGATCGTCGTGTCGAGCGCCTGCATGATCGTCGCCAACATGAGCGCGACCGTGATCAGGCCGCGATGCGGCACTTCTTTGAAGGGTTCGGGCGTGCTCATGGCGTGGAACTTCCAGCAGGTAACAAAAACGTGTACAAGGGGTTTCCGGGCGGCAACGCCTTCCGTTGAGAGACCCTCGTCGCGGTGGGACGCGATTGTCGATGTGGGGGTTACATCGACTGAAAGTCTCTGATCAGCGGATGCCTGCCGCCCGGAAACATGAGGACCGACGGGTCCGCGTCGGAGATTTCAGACTTCGGCCAGGCCGCTATGCGGCGTGCCCAAACGCTGATCCTTCCAGCTCCTCCCATCAGACCAATCCTGCTATTCACCTCCGCCGCTGGTCCTGCGGCATTCTGTTGACGTTACTGCGCGGCCTCGCCGGCCGTGGCGTGACCGAAGATCGAAGGCAGGCCACGCGCCACGCCGGTGTCGACGGTAACGGTGGCGCTCATGCCGGTGCGCAACGCCATCTTGGCGTCCGCATCGGTCAGTTCGAGACGAACCGGGATGCGCTGTGTGACCTTGACCCAGTTGCCGGTGGCATTCTGGGCCGGCAGCAGCGAGAACTCGGCTCCCGTGCCGGCGCCGATCGCCTTGACCGTCGCCTCGAAGGTGCGCCCCGGATAGGTGTCGACCACGATCTCGGCCTTCTGGCCGGGCTTCATGTGGGTGAGCTGCGTTTCCTTGAAATTGGCATCGATCCAAGTGTCGCCGGTCTCGACCAGCGAAAACAGCGGCGTGCCGGAACCGACATACTGGCCGACCTTGAACGACGAGGCCTGGCTGACGATGCCGTCAGCCGGCGCCTTGACCGTGGTCTGCGCCAGGTCGTAGGCGGCCTTGTCGCGCGCGGCGAGCGCGGCCATCACGGTCGGATGCTTGTCGGTTTCGATGTCGGGATTGCCGCCAAGGGCTGCCTTGGCGCTGATGATGCCTTGCTCGGCAACGGCGAGCTGCTGCTTGGCCTTGTCGAGATCGTTCTTGGCTTCGTCCAGCGACGATTTGGCGTTGATGCCCTTCTGGGCAAGATCGGCGGCGCGGTCGAACTGCGACTGGGCGAAGGCGACCTGGCTGGCATCGGACTTCTGCTGAGCCATCGACTGGCCATAGGCGGCGCGCAACTGCTCGACATTGAGACGCGCGCCCGCCACCGCCGCGTCGGCCTGCGCCAACGCGATCCGGTAGGGCTCGGGGTCGATGGCAAACAGCTCGTCACCCTGCTTGACCAGCTGGTTATCGAAGATGTCGACCTTGACGATGCGGCCGGCCGTGTCGGAAGCGATCGACACCTTGGCCTGCTGCAGATTGGCGTTCTCGGTCTCCTGATAGCGGCCGCCGGTAACCCAGACAT
>NZ_RZRR01001461.1:0-723 GCF_003998555.1 Mesorhizobium sp. M7A.F.Ca.CA.002.09.1.1
ACATGATCCCGATCGAAGCACCGACGGCCGCCGGCGTGCTGGTGGCGAATGTGCCGGCGGTCAATGCCCGATCGGTGGCCGAACACGTCATGTTCGTGGCCCTCGCCTTGCTGCGCAACTTCCGCGTCGTCGACCGCGACCTGCGCGCCAAAGGCTGGCTTGCCGGCCGCGAGCACGCCAACGCCAACAGCGAGCTTGCCGGCAAGACGATCGGCATCGTCGGCCTCGGCGCCGTCGGCCAGGCGGTCGGCCATATCGCCGCGCACGGCTTCGACCTGAAGGTGGTGGCAACGACGCGCAGCATGCAGCCGGCGCCGGACAAGGTCGGCTTCCTGTCGATCGACGCTCTCGTCGAGCAGAGCGACATCATCGTTCTGTGCTGCCCGCTGACGCCGGAAACGCGCGGCCTGATCAACCGTGAGCGGATCGCCCGCATGAAGCCGCAGGCGCTGCTGATCAACGTGTCGCGCGGACCGGTCGTCGACGACGACGCGCTGATCGAGGCCTTGCAGAAACGGCGCATCGGCGGCGCCGCGCTCGACGTGTTTGCGACGCAGCCGCTGCCGTCGAACCATCCCTATTTCGGCTTCGACAATGTTATCGTCACGCCGCACATGGCGGGGATCACCGAGGAATCGATGATGCGCATGGGCGTCGGCGCGGCGGGCGAAGCCCTGCTGGTGCTGGCGGGCAAGCTGCCGGTCAATCTGCGCAATCCAGAAG
>NZ_RZRR01001462.1:0-723 GCF_003998555.1 Mesorhizobium sp. M7A.F.Ca.CA.002.09.1.1
GCCGGAGGCCGGCACGACAGGCATCGGCCCACCGTCGAGCATCGCGGCCACGGCAAGCGCGATGCGCGGCGTGGTGGCGGCGTTGCCCTCGATGAAGTTTGTCAGACGGGCAAGCACGATCGCCCTGACCACGCGATCCGGCAAGGGATCGCCGAACGAGGTGGCGGCGGCAAACGCCTTGATGCGCGCATGGCGATCACGCTCGTCAGGTTCGAGCTTTCGGCTTGCCAATTCCCCCATGGCGGTTGTGACGCCATAGATGACCGGTGGCGGATCGGATTCAATCAGCTTCAGAAACGAGACGCGGCATTCGGCGATGCGCTGCAAGGCCTTCTCGCTGATCTCCACCGTGTCCTTCTTCCAGGCGACGCGGAAGACAGTGTCGAGGTTGATGTCTTCACGCGTCGACAGGCTAACTGGCATGCTTCACACCATCGGAAATAAGGGACTTAGTAGAGTGGTTCCTCGAACAGCGTCTTGTCGCCGTCGACCAGCGCCTTGATCTGCGCGGTGCCGTCGCCGGCAAGAGCAAGACGGATGCCGAATGGCCGCACCCGCATGTCGTTCTGGATCGCCATCCCCTCGCCTTCCGGCAGATAGAAGCGCTCGATGCCATAGTCCGGCGCGATGGTCGCCTCTTCGCCGCGAAGGTCCCAGCCTTCGGCGATGTGGCCTAGAATATCGGCCTCGTCGGCGGTGGCCATCGTTGGCGCCTTGCCGAAC
>NZ_RZRR01001463.1:0-718 GCF_003998555.1 Mesorhizobium sp. M7A.F.Ca.CA.002.09.1.1
CTTCCAGCGTATGCGGATAGACCTTGCGCACCGCCGCGACCTCGATCCACGGCAAGGTCGCAATTCGTTCCCGCGCGGCCTCGGCATTAAAGCCGATCAGCGACGTCCAGCCGTCGAGTTCAAGCCTGTCGAGTATATCGATTTCCGAGGTCTGGCGATTGCCCACCACCTTGACCTGATCGACGGCAAATCCGGTACGGGCGGTGATGCTCTGCACGATACCGTCGACATGACCGCCGAGATAGGCGCCATAGGCACTGCTCGAGAAAATCAGCACGGCCGACATCATGGCCGCGGAAAAGCGTGGCGCCTGGAATTCTCCGACACCGAGGCGCGCCATAATGCGCACCGGGCGGCGCAGCATCCGCGGCAGCACGAAATGGTCCAACGACAACGACAGGCCGAACAGCGCCGGACCGGCCGCGCCCCTCTCCCTACCCTGTCCCCATTTCAACGCAGACACGAAGCGTCCTCCACCATCCAACTCAACAAATCGCCAAACGAGTGCCCGGCATGGGCGGCGATTTCAGGCACCAAGGACGTCGGCGTCATACCCGGCTGGGTGTTGACCTCGAGCCAGACAATCTCGCCGTTTTCGGAATGCCGATCGTCATAACGGAAGTCCGACCGGGAAACGCCCCGACAGCCGATCGCTTGGTGAGCCTTGAGCGCCAGTGTTTGTATTTTTTGGTAAATATTCGGTGAAACTTTTGCGGGG
>NZ_RZRR01001464.1:0-716 GCF_003998555.1 Mesorhizobium sp. M7A.F.Ca.CA.002.09.1.1
CTGGTCGTCAGGGTCGAGGGAGCCGATGCGCCGATCGTGCTGATCAACGAAGATCATGTCCCGATCCCGAATGCTGCAATCGGAATATAGCTAGGCAAAACGCAAAAAAGCGGCCTGAACGCGGGCGCGACAGCTGACAGTTCGGCCGGCTTCGTGGCCCAACAGTCGGGTGACCACTGCAGCGTTCCAGACAAGGAAATATGCTGAAAAGCCGGATGCTGTCTGACAGTATGCGCATGCGTTCATGTGGACCGGTGGCAATTTCAGACAAGGGCACGCGCATATGGTGAGTTCCTTTCGTGCGGTCGTGGTCGGTGGCGGCTGTGTGGGCGCCGGCATTCTCTACGGCCTGGCAAAGCGCGGCTGGACCGATGTGGCATTGCTGGAGCGAACACAGCTTACGGCCGGTTCGACATGGCATGCCGCGGGGCTCATCCCCTCTTACGCGCGCAGCCGCAATGTCGGCCGCATGATCGCCAGATCGATCGCGATCTATGAAGGCCTGGAGGCGGAGACGGGCCAGAACGTCGGCTGGCACAAATGCGGGCAACTGCGCATTGCCAACACGCGCGACAGGCTGGACGAGTACAGAAGCTACATGGACGTTGCCGAGGTCCAGGGAGTGCGGGCCCGGATCGTATCGCCCGCGGAGGCGCGAGAGATCTGGCCGCTGCTCGACAACAACACCATGCTGGGTGCCCTCTACCATCCCGATG
>NZ_RZRR01001465.1:0-713 GCF_003998555.1 Mesorhizobium sp. M7A.F.Ca.CA.002.09.1.1
CAGGTGTCGGAACTGGCCGGCAAGATGAAGATCGCCATTGACAGCCGCCGCTCGAAGAATGTCGAGGCCAATGACCGGGACTACAGGACCAGCGTCGAAAAGCTCTATGCGGCGGGCGACGTGCGGCGCGGCCAGTCGCTGGTCGTCTGGGCGATCCGCGAGGGCCGCCAGGCGGCGCGCGCCATCGATGAGGCGCTGATGGGATCGAGCGTGCTGCCGCGCTGAGTCCGTCTCGAGACCCTACTTGTGCGGCCACCTGAAGGCGCTTTCCGCCCTTCCGCTGCCCCGGGCAGCTTACGGACTGATCGCCGTGGTCGTTTCGGTTGTGGCCCCGGCCGCAGGCTGCCGCCTTGGCGGCCAAGAAAAATCGTCGGCGCGGCCGGGCGCAGCAGCGGGCGCCTTGCCCTCGACGACGAATTTTTCACCGGGCCCGTCCGGCTTGGCCGGCGCTGCGGCACCGAGAAGTTCCGAACCGCCGTCGAGTGCCGGTGATTGCGAGTCGGCGTCGGTAGCCGGGTCGGCGGCCTCAGTCTTTTCCTTCGAGGGTGGACTACGTTACTGGCCAGTACCGGCAACGCATCGAAGGAACTTTACAATCATAAAGGTACGTCACTGGTCTCGCGGCTCACCTATGACGATCTAGACGCGCATTCGAGTCCACAATCCGACTGGCATTTTCGTAAAGGCCTCCTCGGTGCGGGCGGCATCAGGGA
>NZ_RZRR01001466.1:0-711 GCF_003998555.1 Mesorhizobium sp. M7A.F.Ca.CA.002.09.1.1
GGGCCTGTGGAAGACGCCAGCCGGCGCACGCTGCCGCCGGTGGCTTCCGCCGGCGCCTTCAGCCGGTTTTCGGTGGAAATGACGTCGGCGAATTCCGGTGCGTTGACCGGCCCGACATGGGCGAGCGCGGTGAGGTCGCCATTGGCGACCTGGTAGAGCCCGATCTCGCTGGTCTCGACGCTGCCGAGGAAGACCCCGGGCTCGGCTTTGTCGAGCTTGACCGTCAAGGTTTTGCCGGACGGAGTGATGATCTGCGCGGCGCCGGGATCGTCGGCCATCGTCTGGCGGCGGATTTCCAGCACCATGCCACGACCATCGGCGGTCAGCCGCTCCTCCTCGAGCTCCGGCTCCTTCATCAGCCAGTGCGCGATGCGCCGATAAAGCTGGACATGCGGGCCGCCGCCCTCGAAGCCGCGCGCCCACAGCCAGCCCTGATCGGACAGCAGCATGCCGACGCGGCCTTCTCCCTTGCGGTCGAGCAGCAGCAGCGGCCGGTTGTCGGCGCCCTTCATGACCACTTCGCCTTCCGGGTTCTGCACGCCTATGGTGCGGAACCAGCGGCTCCAGTGCGGCGGCTCGGTGGCCGAGCCATCGAGCCCACGCGTCACCGGGTGGCGCTGGCCGAGTTCGGTGAGGCGCGGATAGAAGGCCTTGTCGACAACTTCGCCGGTCGGCATCGCCGGCAGGGCGGCCATCAGCGGCGTGCGCGCG
>NZ_RZRR01001467.1:0-710 GCF_003998555.1 Mesorhizobium sp. M7A.F.Ca.CA.002.09.1.1
GTCCTGCTTGCGCTGCGGCACCGATGGATCGGCCGAGGGGAAGATCGGCGCGAACGGCGTGTCGTTGCCGACGATGGCGCGGCCCTTGAGCAGGCCCTTGACCACAGCCTCTCGGTCGATCGTGAGCGCCAGCGCGCGGCGGATGCGCTTGTCGGTAAACGGCGCCTGGTCGGTCCTGAGATGCACCTGGTCGTGCGAGCTCGCCTGCACGCTCAGCAGCTTGAAGTTGGGATTGCCCTCGATCGCCAGCTCCAGCCGCGTCGTGCTTGGGATCACGTCGAGCTGGCCGGCCTGCAAAGCCAGCACCTGTGCCTGCTCGTCGTCGAAGAACTTGATCTCGATCCGGTCGGGCAGCGCCTTGTCGCCCCAGTAATTCTCATTGCGCACGAAGCTGGCGCCTTGCTTGGGGCGGAAGGATTCGAGCTTGAACGGACCGGTGCCGTTGAAAGTCTTCTCGAAATCACCGGCATAGTCGGCAGGCAGGATGACGGCATTGTAGACGTCGGAGGAGACATAGAACGGGAAGTTGCTGTTCGGACCGTCGAGATCGAAGGCGACGGTTTCGTCGTCGACCAGCTTGGCGCCGCCCTTGGACAGGATGCCCTTGTAGGCGAACAACGCCGACGAGCCGCTGGCCGGATCGACCAGCCGCTCGAAGCTCGCCACAACGTCTTTGGCGGTGACCGCGCGGCCATCGTGGAATTTTACCC
>NZ_RZRR01001468.1:0-709 GCF_003998555.1 Mesorhizobium sp. M7A.F.Ca.CA.002.09.1.1
GCGTGAAGAAGCGCTCAAACTGCTGCGGCTGGTGCATATTCCCGATCCCGAGCGGCGGATGAAATCCTATCCGCACGAAATGTCGGGTGGCCAGCGCCAGCGTGTGATGATCGCGATGGCTCTCGCCAACGACCCTGACATATTGATCGCCGACGAGCCGACGACGGCGCTCGATGTGACCATACAGGCGCAGATCCTGATGCTTCTGGCCGAATTGCAGCGCAAGCTCGGCATGGCGATCGTCTTCATCACCCACGATCTTGGCATCGTCCGCCGCTTTGCCGATCGGGTCTATGTCATGCGCCAGGGCGAGGTTGTCGAGGAGGGGGAGGCGGAGGCCATCTTCGTCAACCCACAGCATGCCTACACGAAAATGCTGCTGGCGGCCGAGCCGACCGGCAGCAAGGCGCCGCCGCCCGCCAACGCCCCAGTGCTGCTCGAAGGCAGGAATGTCGAAGTGACGTTCAGGATCGGCGGCGGGTTTCTTGCTGGCGAACCGCTGATGCTGCGTGCAGTCGATCACATCTCGATCCGGCTGCAGCGCAACCAGACCATCGGCATCGTTGGTGAATCCGGCTCGGGCAAATCGACTCTTGGCCGCGCCTTGCTGCGGCTGTTGCCGAGTGACGGGCTCATCCGTTTCGGCGATCGCGACATTTCCCAAGCCGACAGGCAGGCGATGCGGCCGCTGCGGCGCCAGATGCAGCTC
>NZ_RZRR01001469.1:0-707 GCF_003998555.1 Mesorhizobium sp. M7A.F.Ca.CA.002.09.1.1
TCCGAAGGGTGCCGTCACGCGTTCCTATGGCGAAACGGATGAGCCCGGCGATCTTGCCGCGTGGCAAGCCTTCCGCATTGTCGGCGGCATTGCCGAAAGCGGCAGCGACTACCAACTCGGAGACGCCTTCCCCCACGATGTGCTGCTGGACGAAACCGGCGGCATCGGCTTCAAGAAGGGCTGCTATGTCGGCCAGGAGGTCGTCTCGCGCATGCAGCATCGCGGCACGGCCAGGCGGCGCGTGCTGATTGCATCGGCCGACAGGCCCCTGCCCGCGCCCGGCACCGAGCTGACCGTCGCAGGCAGGCCGGTTGGCACGCTCGGCTCGACCGTAGACACGACCGGTCTGGCCATTGCGCGCATCGACCGGGTCAAGGCGGCGCTCGATGCCGGCCAGCCGATCATGGCCGGGGACGTTCCGTTAACGCTGGCCATTCCCGGTTGGGCAAAATTCGCCTTCCCGCAGGAAGCCGTCAGCGCGGAGGAGGCCTGATGGCGGCCGACCGCGTCGGCGCGCCGGCACGCGCCTGGCAGCGCATGCTGTCGGGCCGCCGGCTCGATTTGCTCGACCCCTCGCCGCTCGACATCGAGATTTCGGACATTGCGCACGGGCTCGCCCGCGTTGCCCGCTGGAACGGCCAGACCAGCGGCGAGCATGCGTTTTCGGTCGCCCAGCACTCGCTGCTGGTCGAAGCGCTGTTCTGCGA
>NZ_RZRR01001470.1:0-706 GCF_003998555.1 Mesorhizobium sp. M7A.F.Ca.CA.002.09.1.1
GGCGAATCTCGGCCAGTGCCCGCCCGGCATGGTCGTTGATCAACGGATTGTAGTTGAAGAACAGGTCGAGCCCGTCGACGCCGATATTGCGAAAATTCCTGAGATGCAGCGCCCGGCACATGGTTTCCACAAACAGCCGGTCCGAGACGGCAACGCTTTCGAAGAATATCTTTGGCGCGCCGGGGCGGCCCGCACGGTGCGGCTCGATCAGGGCTTCGGCCGCGACCGCGTGAAGGAACCGGCCGCGCGGCGCGAAAATCGGCTGATAGGCGCTGCGCAGCCGGAACTCGCCATACATGCCGTATTCGATGCCGACTTCGTCGACCCGGATCGCATCGCCGACATTGCGCCGCCGATCACCTCTCATGTCGCCACGCGACGCCCAAAGGCCTTGACCGGCCGCGCCGAAGGCGTTGCCACGGCAGCAGCCGACGTGTCGACGGCAGCAGCGACAGGCGCCTGCCCGGCCTTGTCGAAGACGCCAAAGCTGGTCGGCGCCAATTCGGGCCGCGCCAGCACGAAACCCTGCACCATCGACGCACCCGATTTCTCGGCGAGCTCCAGTTGCCAGCCCTCCTCGATGCCTTCGAACACCGTATGGATGCCTTGCTCCTCGAAGTTCTTCACCATGGTGGTCAGCAACGCGAAGCCGGCGCCGGACTCCATCAGCTGCGTGATCCAGTAGGCATCGAACTTGACGATATCC
>NZ_RZRR01000146.1:0-8346 GCF_003998555.1 Mesorhizobium sp. M7A.F.Ca.CA.002.09.1.1
CAGCGGGATCAGCGACATCTGCAATGGCACCACCAGCAAGCCGATGATGACCGCGATCAGCAGCGCCCGGCCGGGAAACCGCATCCAGGCCAGCGCATAGGCGGCAAAGGCGGCGATCAGGATCGGGATGACGGTCGCCGGAATGGTGACGGTCAGGGAATTCATGAAAGACCGTCCGATGCCTTCGGAAAACAGCACGGTTTTGTAATTATCGGTGGTGAATTTCGGCGGCGCCGACGAAGCATAATAGACGCGCTGGCCGCGATCGCCTTCGAACGCTTTCGGGGACTGCATGACGAAGCTGCCGTCGGCATTGAGCTGCAAGGTCACGCCGTCGCCGAGATCGGCTGTGGTGCCGGCGGGATACTGCGTCGGTGCCGCCGATTTGATTCCGAAGGCGCTGATGTCGCGCTTGGTGCCGTCGCCGAAGATATTGCCCTCGAGCACGAACTTGCCGTCCTTCTCGACTTGCGCCGAGGCGGGCGGCAGCCGGCCGGCTTCCGTCTGTGTGGAACTGGCGAACGAGTTCCACCAGCCCGAGGCGATGATCTGGTTCTTGTCGCGCAGCGACGAAACCAGGATGCCAAGGGTCGGTATGGTCCAGATCGCGACGAAGATGAGCACGGCGATGTGGACGCCGAAGCGGCTGGCGAAGGAATTTCCGGTCGCGACGGCCATCTCAATGTCCTCCCGTCTCTTTGTTCGCCTGTCGGATGTTCCAGACCATGATCGGAATGACCGCAATCATGATGATGATGGCGATGGTGGCGCCGCGGCCGAAATCGCCGCCGCCGCGGAACATCCAGTCGAACATCAGATTGGCCAGCACCTGGCTGTTCCACTGGCCGTTGGTCATGGTCAGCACGATGTCGAATACTTTGAGCACCAGAATGGTGATCGTGGTCCAGACCACGGCGATGGTGCCCCAGATCTGCGGCACCATGATCTTCCAGAAGATCTGGAACGGATTGGCGCCGTCGATGACGGCGGCTTCCAGCGTTTCCTCGGGGATGCCGCGCAGGGCGGAAGACAGGATGACCATGGCAAAGCCGGTCTGGATCCAGATCAGGATGATCATCAGGAAGAAATTGTTCCAGAACGGCAGCGATATCCAGACCTGCGGCTGGCCGCCGAAATGCTGGATGATGGCGTTGAGGATGCCGATCTGCGTCTGGCCCTCGCCCCGATACTCGTAGATGAATTTCCAGATCACGCTGGCGCCGACGAAGGAGATCGCCAGCGGCAGGAAGATCAGGCTCTTGGCGATCGTGCCCCACCAGATCTTGTCCGTAAGCACGGCGATGATCAGCCCGAGGAAGGTGCAGGCGGCCGGCACCACCGCCAGCCAGATGATGTTGTTGAGGATCGAGTTGCGGAACTCGCGGTCGCCGAACGCCCATTCATAGTTCGCCAGGCCGACGAAACTGATGCCGCCGCGATCGAGGAACGACAGCCGCAGCGTCTCGACCACCGGATAGATCAGGTAAATGGTGAGGATGATCATCGCCGGGCCGACGAACAGCCATGGGCGGACCAACCCTTGCCGGCGTAGATTGTCGATGGCCGCGGCACCGGCGACGCCGCGTGACGGGAATATCAGGTCGACCAGTTTGTTGGCGCCCCAGAAATAGGCGACGCAACCGCCGACGCCGACGATGATGACGAATATGGCCGAGAAAATCTGAGCCGCCATGGGTCCCTCTCCCCCTGCGCATGACCCGACAAGGAATGACCTTGGTGACGGGGACCAGGCGCCGATTCAGTTGTTTGGAGCGCGTCATCGGCGGCTTGCGCACATTGCCGATCGCGCTTCATGTCAATGCGCTCATGACGAAAGGCTGCGGCACGGGCCGCCGTCGGATCCGGGCCGGTACGGTCCGAATCCAGTGCGAGAATGGTTGGTCGTCTACGTGCCAGCCGTCTACTTGATGGCGTCCCAGCTCTTCTGGATGTCGGTGGCGACGTCCTGTGCCGACTTGCCGCCGACCAGGTCGATCATGCCGGTCCAGAAGGCGCCGGCGCCGATCTTGCCCGGCATCAGGTCGGAACCGTCGAAGCGGAAAGTCGAGGCATTGGCGAGGATTTCGCCCTGTTTCTTCAGCGCGTCGCTGGCATAGGCATCCTTGTTGACCGACTTGAGCGGCGTCACGAAGCCGCCCTCGGCCATCCAGATCTCGTGGGCGAGCGGCATCTTCAGGAATTCGATGAACGCGCGCGCACTCTTGCTGTCCTTGGTGATCATCGCCAGCGTACCGGCGCCGAGCACGGGCGTGCCCAGTTCAGGCTTGGCGGCATAGGGCGGGAAGTAGAAGAAGTCCGCGTCCTGGCCGACCTTGGTGCCTTCCGGGAAGAAGGTCGGAATGAACGATGCCTGGTGGTGCAGGTAGCATTTCGGCGGCACCGAAAAGAGGCCCTTCGGGCTGTCGCGGAAGTCGGTCGCCGCAACCGCCTTGGCGCCGCCGTCGACCATCTTGTCGTCGGTCGCGATCTTGCCGAAAATGTCGATGGCGTTGACCACCGCCGGATCGTTGAACGGGATCTCGTTCTTCACCCATTTGTCGTAGACCTCCGGAGGCTGGGTGCGCAGCATCAGGTCTTCGACCCAGTCGGTTGCCGGCCAGCCGGTGGCACCGCCGGAGCCGAGGCCGATGCACCACGGCTTGCCGCCATCGGCGATGATCTTCTTTTCGAGATCGGCGAGTTCTTCCTGGGTCTTCGGCACCTTGTAGCCGGCTTCCTCGAAATTGTCCGGCGAGTACCAGACCAGCGACTTCACGTCGGCCTTGTAAGGGAAGGCGAAGAAGCCCGGCTTGCCGTCCTTGTCCTTGAAGGTGCCGAGATCGACCCATGACTGGCCGGCGCCGTAATTGTCCTTGACCCATTTGGCGGTGTCGTCACCGAGCGGCGTCAAAAGGCCCTTCGACGCCAGGTCCTGGATGAGGCCCGGCTGCGGCAGCACGGCGATGTTCGGCGGGCTGCCGGCCTGCGTGTCGATGACGATCTGCTGCTCGTAATTCTCCGAGGAGGAGTATTTGATCTCGACGCCGGTGGCTTCCGAGAAATAGTCGAGGACGCCGCGCACCAGGCCTTCGTCCTCGCCGCGCCACGGTCCGAAGATCGACAGCGTTTCACCCTTGAGGTCGACTTTCTTGAGCTCTTCGTAGTTCGCCCAGTTGAAGCGCTTGTCTTCGCCGGGCTTGAACTTCAGTTCGGCCTGCGCGGGCGCGTTCAGGGCGAACGTGGCAAACGCAGCACCCAGCAAAAGCATTTTCTTCATCGGTATTCCTCCCAGTGGGTCTCACACACCGGACGGAACCTCCATTCCGCCCGCCGACGCCGCAGGACTGTGACTCAGTCGGAAAGGAACCGCAACCTTTCGAAGAGTCTTCCAAAGCGCTTTGGCTTTTTCGATCACGCCATTGAATCGCGGGGAAGTCAAGAGGCTGGCGAATCAATCGATTTAGGTTCGCGCATTTTCGCCCTAAAAGTGCGTCGCAGCATGCTATTATGGCAGTGCAGCAGCAATTTTTGTTTCAAACATGCCCAAACCGCGTCTATGGTTGGGCTTCGTATGGCTCGGCCCCGGTGGCACTTGGGTCGATTCAATTTAAAAGCGCTTTGAGGGAATGGAGACTTTCGTGAACCTCAAGCAGCTCGCCCACATGCTGGCACTTTCGCAAACCACGGTAAGCCGCGCGCTGAACGGCTATCCCGAGGTCAACGAGGAGACGCGCAGGCGTGTCATGGATGCCGCCAAGCGCCATGGCTATCGGCCCAACCCGAGCGCGCGCCGGCTGGCGACCGGCAAGACCGGCATGATCGGCTATGTCCTGCCGACCGGTGCGTCCGTCGACATCGATCCGCATTTCGTCGAGTTCCTGTCCGGCCTTGGCGACTATGCCCGCTCGCACGAGCTCGACCTTGTGCTGTCGCCGGCCGACGCCGACGACCAGGAGACGACCTACCGGCGCATCGTCGCCAACCGGCAGGTCGACGCTGTTTATATCTCCTCTCCAAGGCCCGCTGACCGGCGCGTGGCGCTGGTCAACACGCTCGGCATTCCCTTCATCGTCCATGGCCGCAGTGAGGGCTTCGATTTCGACTACGCCTTCACCGACATCGACAATGAGGGCGCCTTCCACGAAGCGGCCAGGCTGCTGATCCAGCTCGGTCATCGGCGGCTGGCGCTGATCAACGGTGACGGCCGCGAGACCTTCGCCATCCATCGCGAACGCGGCGTGCGCCGGGCACTCGCCGCGAGCGGACTGACATTGATCGAACGCCATGTCTGCTCGGTCGATATGACCGAGGAGAACGGCTACCGCGCCACCAGGCGTTTGCTGGAAGGGGACGACGCGCCGACGGCGATCGCCTGCTCCAGCCTGATCATGGCGCTGGGCGTCGTGCGTGCGGTGCGCGACCTCGGCTTGAGCATCCCGGGCGACGTCTCGCTGATCGCCCATGACGATGTCTTCCCCTGGCTGAGGCCGGAGAATTTCTCGGTGCCGCTGTCGACGACGCGTTCATCGATCCGTCTCGCCGGCGCCCGTGTCGCCGAGCGGCTGGCGGCACGGATTTCAGGACTGGAGGAGGGCGCGCGAGGCGAGGTCTGGCCGGTCGACCTGGTGGTGAGAGGGTCAGTCGCCGGTGCGCCGGCGTAGCTGGAGATCAAAGCCATGTGCTCTGCGGGATCGAGTTGAGACGCGACACTCACGCCGCATCAATCTCGCCCGACGCCGGCAGTAGCGAGACCACCGCAAGGGGGCCGGATTCCGACATCTCACGCCGCGGATTTGAGGTGGTCGATGAAGGCGCGCAGCTTCGGCAGGACTTGGCGCTTGCCGGGATGATACAGGAAGACGCCCGGCGTCGTGGCGGCGATGCCGTCCAGCATCGGTTCCAGTTTACCTTCGGCTATCGGAGCTTCAGCGATTGGTCGAGGCGTCTGCGCCAGCCCGACGCCCCGCATCGCGGCCCCGAGCAATGTCGGATAATCGTGCGCTATCAGCGGGCCTGAGAGCATCGCCTCGATCGTCTCGTTGCCGTCGACGAAAGCCCAGGGCGCTATGGCGCCATTCGAACGGCGCAAGCGCAGGCAGGCGTGGTTGCGCAGATCGTCGACGCGTTCGGGGCGGCCGTGGCGTTTGAGATAGTCAGGGCTGCCGACGACCACGAACGAAAACGATGGGGTTAGCCGCACCGCGACCATGTCGACCGCAATGAACTGGCCGAGACGGATGCCGGCATCGAACCCGCCGGCCGCGAGATCGACCATCTCGTCGCTCGCGGCGATCTCCAGCTCGATCTCGGGGTAAGCCCGGCAGAACGACGCGATCATCGGCTCCAGGATCAACGGCACGACAGCGCGGGGCACGGACAGGCGCAGCAGACCGGTCGGCCGTTGGCCGATGTCACGCACGGCCTCGCCGGCCGCGACGAGTTCTTCGAAAGCAGGGCCGGCACGATCGAGGAACCGCTGGCCAGGCTCGGTCAAGCCGACGCTCCGTGTCGTGCGGACGAACAGCGCCGCACCCATGCGTGCCTCCAGCGCGCGCACCGCCTGGCTCACGGCGGACGGTGTCACGCCGAGTTGCGCTGCGGCGCGGCGGAAGTTGCGGTGCCTGGCGACAGCCAGGAACGCCTCGATGCCCTCCAGCGCACCATGTCGGACTGTGTAGTTCTGCTTCATAGGTTGTTGTTATTACGCCGGGTAGTCGAATTATGGAAGTGGGCCTAGGTATGAGCTGAACCTAGGAGACATCATGCGATGACCGATGAACTTGAAGGGGTACGCGACCATTATCGCGCGACGGGCCTGACCGAGCGGCTGAAGACGGTGTTGGCTGCCCTCGGCCCGGAGGACCAGCTCCTCACGCCCCAACAATTGGGCGTTCTCGACCAGTTTCACACCCGTGGGCTAGCTGCCACCGCCGAGCTTGCCCAATTGGCGGGGATCGCTGCCGACATGTCGATACTGGACGTCGGCTCGGGCGTCGGTGGGCCGGCGCGCTTTCTGGCTGCGACCTATGGCTGCCGGGTTACTGGCGTGGATCTCAGCGAGCCTTTCGTGGATGCCGCGCGCTATCTGACCGAGCGCACGGGACAGAGCGGGCAGCTGTCGTTCCAGACCGCCAGCGCATTGGAGCTCCCATTCGACGATGGCCGTTTCGACGCGGTGCTGTTGCAGCACGTGGCGATGAACATCTCTGACCGGACGCTGCTCTACAGCGAGATTCGGCGCGTGCTGAAGCCAGGCGGCAGGTTTGCCACATACGACGTCGTGCTGTCTGGAGGCGAGCCGCACTATCCGCTTCCCTGGGCGAGAACGCCGGCGACGAGCTTTCTCCTAACAGCCGGTGCGACGCGCGAGGCGATCGAACCGGCCAGCTTCCGCATGCTGGCATGGCAAGACGACACCGACGCCGCCAAGGCGTGGTTCGCACAGTTGCGCGCGTCGGGGCCGCCGCCTTCGCCCAATCTCGGCGTGGTGATGGGACCGGACTTCGCTGAGCTTGCGGCCAACCTCGGACGAAATCTTATGCAAGGTCGGCTCGGTATCCTGACCGCAGTGTTCGAGGCCGCATGAACCAATTGTCGAGAGGAGGCCAGATGTCCACCGAAGTCCTATTCCAAATCCATCTTGTTCTGGGCTATGTCGCGTGGCTGCTTTGCTTCGCTACATACGGTTTGCCGTGGCTCAGGTCGATGGACCGGGTCGCGGCGCAGCGCGCTGTTGCCGCTCTGCACAGCTTCCGCTTCTTCGGGCTGGTCTTCCTCGTTCCGGGTGTCGTCAGCCCCGATTTGCCTGCCGGCTTTGCCGTGTTTGCTGCCTACGGCGACCTTGCAACAGGAGTGCTGGCCATGCTGGCGCTGCTCACGGTGAGGATACCTCAGCTCTTCTGGGCGCTCGTCGTCGCCTTCAATCTGGTCGGGACGGTCGACCTCATCGTGGACTATTACCACGCCATCCAGGTCGGCCTCCCCCAGCGTGCGGGCGAACTGGGCGCCACCTACGCGATCCCGATCATCTACGTGCCGCTGCTGATGATCACGCACATCGTCGCGTTCTATTTTCTGGTGCGTCCTCCGCAAGCCGCGGCTTGGACTGTCGCAGACTAGTCCTTTGCCGCCGCCGCCTTGATGTCCAGCAGGCCGTAGCCGAAATCATTGTCGCGTCCCTTGGGGCCGAGATCCCTGGCCGTTGCCGCGAGCGCCTTTTCGATGTCGTCGGCCGAGCGATCGGGCGCGGCATGGATGAGATTGGCGATGGCGCCGCTCACGATCGCCGCGGCAAACGAGGTGCCTGTGACCACATCCGAGCCGGCGCCGCTCGGCGCCACCATCTCGACGCCGGGTGCCGAGATGAAGACATAGGCGCCGCGATTGGCCTGCGGCATCAGCCCGTCCTTGGCATCGGTGGCGGTCACCGCGACGACACCATCGAAGGCGGCCGGATAGCCATAGGGCGCCTTCGGCCCGTTGTTACCGGCTGCGGCGACCAGCACCATGCCGAGCGCGCGGGCATTGCGGCAGGCGACGCCGAGCAAATCGTTCTTCGGCCCGACAAAGCTCATATTGATGATGCGCACGTCCTGTTCCGCCGCCCAGTCGAGCGCCGACAGGATGACGTCCATGGTCGACTTGCCGTCCTCGAAGGCGCGGGCGTGATAGATTTTTGCGCCCGGTGCCATGCCTTCCAGCGCGCCGACGCCGGCGATCAGCCCGTCGATCGACGTGCCGTGATCGCGCTTTTCGATTGGCACGTCGGGCATGGCGTCGAACTGCCCGGCAATGACGCCCGAGAGCGCCGGGTTGGTGTCGTCGATGCCGGTGTCGATCACCGCGATGCGGACGTTTTCTCCGTTGGCCTGCTTGGAATCGAGTGCAATGCGGTCGAACGCATAGTTGACGATGCCGGCGGCCTGCTGCAGCGAATAGACGTGATTGGGCTCGCGCCGCTGGGTGCGGCCGTCGGCGGCCAGTTGCGCCAGCACGACGCCGACGGGCCGGCCGTCGGGAATGCCGAAGCGCACCAGTGTGGTGCCAAGCAGCCGCGACTGGCGCTGCGAGCGCACCTGCAGGCCGAAGGAGGCGGCGATCTGCTGGACAGCGCCGGCATCGCCGTCGACGGTCACCAGCACCTCGTCGGGCACGAAATCGCCAACCACCGCGCGCCGCGGCTGAACGGCAATGAGATCGGTCGGCGAGACGATCGGGCCACCGGGCGGGGGGCCGGCTTGAGTGTCGGCCGGCGGCGTCGCCGGTTCGGGCCGTGGCGTCGGCACAGGGGTCGGGGGCGGCGCCGGGGTGGGAAACCGGTCGACGATCAGGGCCGGCAGGAACACC
>NZ_RZRR01001471.1:0-704 GCF_003998555.1 Mesorhizobium sp. M7A.F.Ca.CA.002.09.1.1
GTTTTGACAATGGATATTGCGAACCGAGTTTTGACGAATCGGGAGACTGAAATGCACCAGATTCTGCAGCCGGAAGGCTGGGCCAAACCTGTCGGCTACGCCAACGGCGTCGCGGCGCGCGGTCGGCTCGTCTTCGTTGGCGGACAGGTCGGCTGGAACGGCCAATGCCAGTTCGAAACCGACGACTTCGTCGGCCAGGTGCGGCAAACGCTTCAGAACATCGTCGCGGTGCTGGCGGAAGCCGGCGCGGGGCCGCAGCACATCACCTCGATGACCTGGTACTTCACCGACAAGGCCGAATACCTTGCCAATCTCAGGGGTATCGGCGAGGCCTATCGCGAGGTCATCGGCCGGCATTTTCCGGCGATGGCCGCCATGCAGGTGGTGGCGCTGGTCGAGGATCGCGCCAAGATCGAAATCCAGGCCACCGCCGTCATTCCGGAATAAATTATTGGCTGCCTCAGGAATAAATTATTCGCGAAGCCCCGCCTGCCTCAAGATCGGCAGCACGTGATCGCAGAAATAGGGCAGTTCTTGCGTGTAGTTGACGAAGGACAGCGCGATGCCCTGATAGCCGTGCCCGGCAATTGCGACCATGTCGGCGGCGATCGTTTCCGGCGTTCCGATCAGCGGGTAGGTGCCGGCGCCGCCGGCGAAACGCTGCCGGTAGCGGTCATAGGCGTGCGGGTCGTGCGATTGCGAGA
>NZ_RZRR01001472.1:0-704 GCF_003998555.1 Mesorhizobium sp. M7A.F.Ca.CA.002.09.1.1
GGCCTGAACTCCGGCTTCATGATCCCGCAGGTGACGGCGGCGGCGCTCGTTTCCGAAAACAAGCAGAAAGCCTATCCGGCATCAGTCGATTCGATCCCCACCTCGGCCAATCAGGAGGACCATGTTTCGATGGCCGCGCACGGCGCGCGCCGGCTGATCGGCATGGTCGAGAACGCCACCGCGGTGATCGGCATCGAACTGCTGGCCGCGGCCCAAGGCTGCGATTTCCACGCGCCGCTGGCCTCGAGCGACGCCCTGGAGGCGGTGCGCAGGCTGGTGCGGGCCGAAGTGCCGCATCTCGACAATGACCGCCATTTCCACCCCGATATGGAAAAAGCCATCGCCATGGTGCGCAGCGGTGCGGCCATCGAGGCCGCCGGCGGTGTGGCTCTGCCGTCGATTTCCGGAGCGGTGTGATGGCAAGCGCGCCCTGGCTGACGGTCACGCCCGGCACAGCCCCGTTGCTGGTGTCGATACCACACGCCGGCATCGACCTCGCCGGCCTTGAGAATCGGCTGGTCTCGCCCTGGCTCGGCCGCCGCGACTGCGATTGGTGGATCGATAATCTCTATGACTTTGCCGCCGGCCTCGGGGCGACGGTGGTGCACACCGCGATCTCGCGCACCGTCATCGACGTCAACCGCGATCCCTCCGGCGCCTCGCTTTACCCCGGCCAGGCGACGACGGGCCTTTGCCCGACCGAG
>NZ_RZRR01001473.1:0-702 GCF_003998555.1 Mesorhizobium sp. M7A.F.Ca.CA.002.09.1.1
CATCCTCGTCCTCGCGGCCGGTCAGGCGCGGGCTCTTCTCGACGACGGTGACTTCCGCGCCGAAGCGGCGGAACATCTGAGCGAATTCGAGCGAGATGTAGCTGCCGCCGACGACGACGAGATGGCGCGGCAGCACGTCGAGATCCATCATCGACGAGTTGGTCAGATAGTCGATGTCGTGGATGCCGGGAAGGTCGGGCACCGAGGCGCGGCCGCCGGTGTTGAGGAAGATCTTTTCGGCGGTCAGCAGATCGTCGCCGACGCGCACCGTGTTGGCGGATTCGAAACGCGCATGGCCGCGATAGAGGGTGCACTTGTCCATGCCGGCAATCCAGGTCTCGAGATTGCCGCGAGCGTCGTTTGTGACCTTGTCCTTGCGCGCCTTGATCACCTTGTAATCCACGCCGACCGGCCCGGAGAGCGTCACGCCATAGTCGGCGGCGCGGCGCGCCAGATGCGCGGCATAGGCGCTGGCGACCATGGTCTTGGTCGGCATGCAGCCGGTGTTGACGCAGGTGCCGCCGACCAGCTTGCGCTCGATCAGCGCGACGCTCATGCCGGCGGCCGTCAGCCGCCCGGCCAGCGGAGGGCCAGCCTGTCCGGCACCGATGATGATGGCGTCGAAGATTTTCGTCGTCATGCCACCGCCGCTACGATCAGCAGGCCGCCGATGATCGCCACCGCGTCCTCGATAAAGGCGGC
>NZ_RZRR01001474.1:0-698 GCF_003998555.1 Mesorhizobium sp. M7A.F.Ca.CA.002.09.1.1
GCCCTACGAGACGGTGCGCGTCGCCTACAGCCTGGAATACGGGCTGGACGAAATGGAGATGCACAAGGACGGTGTTGCTCCGGGCGAGAAAGTGATCCTGGTCGACGATCTGATCGCCACCGGCGGCACGGCTGAAGCGGCGGTCAAGCTGCTGCGCCAGATAGGTGCCGACATCCTCGCCGCCTGTTTCGTCATCGACCTGCCGGACCTCGGCGGCCGTGCCAAGCTGGAGGCGCTCGGCGTGCCGGTGCGGACGCTGATTGGGTTCGAGGGGCATTGAGGGGCAGTTCTTCCTTCTCCCCTTGTGGGAGAAGGTGGATCGGCGCGCAGCGCCGAGACGGTTGAGGGGTGGGTGACGGAGTGCCGTCGGCGCCAAGCTGGAGCACCCCTCATCCGACCGAGCTTCGCTCGGCCACCTTCTCCCACAGGGGGAGAAGGAAGAAACCTACTCCACCTTCACCAGCACGGCGCTCTCGAACTCCAGCACCTTGGCGCCGGTCGAATCGAAAGCTTCCGAACGCAGCGCCAGCAGCCGCCAGCCGGGGCGTGAGGCAATCGGGCGGTGCGACAGCGCGGTGCGCGTGAAGGTGATGGTTTGCCCGGCATAGACCGGCTTCAGCCATTTCAGGTTCTTGAAGCCAGGCGAGGGGCCGAATTCCGGCACCGGACCGGGGCCGCTCCACGCAGCGATCTCGGCG
>NZ_RZRR01001475.1:0-687 GCF_003998555.1 Mesorhizobium sp. M7A.F.Ca.CA.002.09.1.1
GACGAAACATGCGTTTGCGACCGCCATCGGCGTTTTATGGAACGGACGCCTGGCTGCCACCAACACGGATCGGGCACGGGCCATGGACATTCTCCACCTTTGAAGCTGTACCTGTCCTCCAAACCAACTTGTGGTTGGGAGGTTCCCGGAACCGTTTTGCGTTCAAGAACTCGTGATGGCGCTGGCAATGCGACAGAACGGCTCGGCGCGCGATGCTCATGCGGAGTTGGCGCGCAATGTCCTCAAGGTGATCGAGTAGCGGTGCAGGTCAACCGCCGGAATGCTGTGCTCCCATTCCATGCGCGATGGTCCGGTCATGAGATACGCCGACCTTGGTTCGACGACGATGGTCCGGCGGTCCCATTTGGTGCCATTCTTCCGCCGGAGCCGGAAGCTGCAAGGCGCCAGCAACGAAACACCCGCAACGTCTTCGAAATGAGGCTTGTCTCGATGCCAGCCGATGCAGGCGCCGGGCCGGTATTCGTTGATCAACACTTGCGCGAAGGCGTTGGCGGGCCGGCCTGCCAACGCTGCGATCTTGTCGCGCAGGGACAGCAGGAAGTCAGGGATCGGCGGCGCCTCGACGACCTGGCGTCTGTCGTAGTCGTAACGCAGGCCAAAACCGACGACGCGCCGGTTTGCCAGATGGCCATGGAAATCGAACGCCTCGAACGGCAGGCCTTCCAG
>NZ_RZRR01001476.1:0-684 GCF_003998555.1 Mesorhizobium sp. M7A.F.Ca.CA.002.09.1.1
TGCGCGTCAGATTTGCCAGCTTGGCGGTGCCGGACGATCAGGTTCCCGATCACTCCTATGTCGATCCGCTGCCCTTCGCGCTCGACTACGACTATTCCTATGACGGCATTATGCGGTCGGTCGAGTTCAGCTATGCGCGGCTTGGCCTAAACAGGATAGACATCCTGTTTGTCCACGACATCGGCGCCTACACCCATGGTATCGAGAAGACCAAGCTGCATTTTCGCGACCTGATGGATGGCGGCCTCAAGGCACTCGAAGAGCTGAAACGGACTGGCGTCATTTCTGCCTATGGGCTTGGCGTCAACGAGGTGCAGATCTGCCTGGACGTGATGCGCCGGGCGCCGCTCGACTGCATCCTGCTTGCCAGCCGCTATTCCCTGCTCGACCGCAGTGCCGAAGCGGAGTTGCTGCCGCTATGCCGGGCACAGCAGACCTCCTTGGTCATTGGCGGCGTGTTCAACTCCGGCATCCTGGCGACCGGCCCGGTGCAAGGCGCACATTTCGACTACCGCCCCGCCAGCCATGACGTGCTCGACCGCGTCGGCGCAATGGAAAGGATCGCCGCCGAGGGTGGCTATCCGCTCGCCGCCGCAGCGTTCCAATTCCCCTTGCATGAAGCTGCCGTCGCCACCGTACTGACCGGCACCGCCAAGCTGGCAAATCTGACGCGCAACCTCGAGC
>NZ_RZRR01001477.1:0-683 GCF_003998555.1 Mesorhizobium sp. M7A.F.Ca.CA.002.09.1.1
ACGATCAGATTGCGGTTGGTCACCGAAACCGTGCCGCCATTGCCGGCGCCGCCGGCACCGAGGGCGATCGCCGCGCCGATACCGACCGAAGTCTCGCCAGCATCGCCTGGGCCGACGATATCCTCTTTGGTCGAAGCCGAGCCGCCGCCGCCGCCACCGCCGCCGATGGACATGGCGAGGATGCCGACCGAGTTGAACCCGCTTGTGCGGATCTCGCCCGAATTATCGACTGCGACACCGACCTTGCCATCGAAACAAGTGGCATTGCCACCGGCGTCCGCGGCACAGGCGGCATCGTTGCCTTCGCCGCCATTGCCGCCGATGCTGACATTTGCGGTAACGCTCGTGCCGGCGGTGCCGCCGACGTGGAAGGCCTGCGTGTTTGTCGCACCGCCCATGCCGCCACCGCCGCCGATCGATTGGGCAACAATGCCGGACGAATAGTCGCCGTCGGTGGTCAAATTGGCGGAATTCGTAACATCCACGGCACCGGACTTGTTGCCTGTGCCACCCGCCCCGCCGACACCAACGTTGACGGCGACGTTGACGCCGTTTTCTGTACCGAGATCGGCCGTCGCGCCATTGGTCGCTCCGCCGTTGCCGCCGCCGCCGCCGATCGACTGGGCAACGATCGCGGCGCTCATGTCCCCACCCGTCTTGATCGTCATGGCGTTGTGAACGGC
>NZ_RZRR01001478.1:0-681 GCF_003998555.1 Mesorhizobium sp. M7A.F.Ca.CA.002.09.1.1
CGCGGGCCGTGCGGATCTCGGCAGGCATGCGGCTTCAGAAAACCTCGATTGGTGGTGGAAATGGCCCTACTCGAACACGTCCTTGACGCCAACCAGGGCGTTGGGAAAACCGGCGTCCACCTGGGCGCACGAAGTCCGCTCCACCACCTTGAATCTTCGCCTCGTTTTTCCAAAAACCGTTTCCGATTTTCGGGGCGATGCGACGGCATTCATCAAGCGCTATCGCACCTCGATTAGGGCCGAATTGTGACAAATCCGACGCCGATCCGACGGGCGCAAAAGGTCCTTCGGCCAGATCGGCATTCGCGGATCGACGGCACCGGCAAAAGCGGTGCCGTTCAGCTTGCCAGCCCGTTTACAAGTTGCGTGTAGGCGTTCCTGGCGACCTCGTTCAGCCGCTCGCGCGGCAAGGAGCCGACGACGGCGCAGCCATAGCCCTTGTCCAGCCAGTAGACGGCCTCGGGTCCGTCTTGCGTGGCGGCGTAGGTGCCCTTGGCATTCTCCGTCGATGCCGTGGTGACGAACAGCGATATACGCTGCCCATTGCCGTCCTCGTAAAGCAGCATGGCGGCCTTGCTCTCGCCTGCCGGAAGCAACCGGCCGCCGACCAACTGGAAACCGTTCGCGGTCAAGTCGGGTGCCACCAGCTTCAACCCTACCCGGTTGGACAGCCAGGTCTGC
>NZ_RZRR01001479.1:0-680 GCF_003998555.1 Mesorhizobium sp. M7A.F.Ca.CA.002.09.1.1
CGTGGCAAACGCGGTGACGCTGGAGATGGAAGCCCTGCTTCTTGCCCAACATACGAAGCTCGGCGGCGATCTCACGCGGATAAACATCTCCCGGGCCTCGCCGGTCGGCTCGATGCCGGCCTGGCGGCCGGCCATGCCAGTGACGCAATGGAGCTGGATGAAGCCATGATGGTCGCAGGCATAGGCTGCCGAAAGGGCGTGGGCGTCGAAGAGGTGCTTGCGGCGATCGAAACGGCGCTGGAGGCGCATGGGTTGGCGATGACGGCGCTGTCGGCACTGGCGACTGCCGCGTTCAAGAAGGATGAAGAAGCGATCGCCGCCGCTGGCCGCACGCTGAGTCTTCCCGTCATCGTCGTCGACGACTCAGCACTTCAAGCTGCCTCGTCGGATACGCTCAGCCATTCCGATCTCTCGCAGGATGTTGCCGGCACACCATCGGTCTCCGAGGCGTCCGCCCTCGCCGTGGCCGGCACAGGCGCAAAACTGCTTGGCCCCCGCACCGTGCTCGGCCCGGTCACCTGTGCCATCGCCATCAGCGGAGATGCGCCATGACCGTTCATTTCATCGGCGCCGGTCCAGGTGCGGCCGACCTCATCACGCTGCGCGGCGCAAGGCTTTTGGCAAACTGCCCGGTTTGCCTGCATGCCGGCTCGATCGTCGCGCCCGAATTGCTGCAGCAC
>NZ_RZRR01001480.1:0-680 GCF_003998555.1 Mesorhizobium sp. M7A.F.Ca.CA.002.09.1.1
ACTCCCGCTCGTCGGCCGCAAACTCGGCGATCAGTTCTTTCCAGGCGTCCGTATCGACAAAGAGATCCGAGACGCCGTCGACGATGTCCCAGGAGTCGAAACTCGCCGCCCATCGTCTTGCATCTCCAGCAGAAAACCGTTTCGGGTCAGCCGTGACGGAGGCAATGAACTGCGCCTCCATGATGCCGCTGTCCCATAGCTCGAAGGCGCGCTCGTGGTTGCGTTTGATCGTCCGCGCGATCTGCCGCTGCATGCCGTGCGAGATGCCAAGTGCACGGTCGATCTTGATGCCGTAGCGCAACATGCCGAGGCGGTTCTGCTCGGATCCGATGGCGCGAAGATGGGCGACGATTTCCGCGGCACTGGATTGAGGCGAGAGCTCTGCCACGGCAGAGACCTATTTTTCGAGACGGGCGAGCAGCGAGGACGTGTCCCAGCGCTTGCCGCCCATCGCCTGCACATCCTTGTAGAACTGGTCGACGAGTGCGGTGACCGGCAGTCTGGCGCCATTGCGGTCGGCCTCGGCCAGGCAGATGCCGAGATCCTTGCGCATCCAGTCGACGGCGAAGCCGAAATCATATTTGCCGGCGTTCATCGTCTTGTGGCGGTTCTCCATCTGCCAGGAGCCCGCGGCGCCCTTGGAAATCACCTCGATCACCTTCTCGATGTCGAGCCCGGCC
>NZ_RZRR01000147.1:0-8299 GCF_003998555.1 Mesorhizobium sp. M7A.F.Ca.CA.002.09.1.1
ATGTCATCTCGTGTAAATTCGATATTACATTTTTATTTCAAGATTGAGACGAACCTCAAAGGAAAGCGCAAGCCCGACCCTCGCCGCGGACCTGCAACGAAACGGACCGCCATTATCGCCAGGCGTTCGAAACCTTTGCCCGGTCTTCCGCGTTGAAGGACCAAAGGGAGAACGCAGATGTCGATCCACTTCACCGTCTCGGACCTGACAAGAAACCTGTTTCACTCGCTGGGGCTGGATCAGCGCGCGCCAAGGCCTCTCAATCCCGAACAAAGCCTGTTGCTGGAATGCTATCTGGCCGGTCAGGTTCCGGAATCGGCCTGGAACGACTACGTCTTCGAAACGCCCGATCTTGCCCGGCATGCCGCGGCACGGCGCAGTCACCATTGAGCCGGCGGCGGGTGCCTACTTGGGAGAGGCGAATTGCAACGTGAACACGTTGCCGGCGATGCCTTGCGCCAGTTTCGCTGAGAAGGTCAGGGGCAGACAATTCTGCAAGGCGGTCGTTGCGGCGTCGACAAAGGACTTCTTCGCCTTGGCATCGCCTTCCACCTTGATGGCTGTCGGCCTCGGTGGGCCGATCAGCGTGCCGTCCCGCTTGAAGCTGAAGCTCAAGGTGACGCTGGCGGTTCCCGCTCCCGCCGGCGGTGTCCAGCAAGCCTGGATCGCGGCCCCGACATCGTCCATCGTGTTGAGTTCAGCTGCACTTGACGCATGAACAGCGCCCGCCAGCACCACGCCCGCAACCGCAATCCGTCTCGCAACGCTTTTCATCGCCAGCCCTCACGCCTGACCACGGTCCATCTGGGACGCTCAATGGATGGTAGGGCCAACGTCGGCAATGGCAATATCTCTCGGCAAACTTGACGCCGAAAAAGCGACACCTGACTGGGCTTGCGCGGTCTGATCGCTGCTCGATCGCGCCTGGCGATAAAGCAATGCCGGTTAAGTGTGAAACGGTTTTCCCGGAAAAGCGCATAACGCTTTTCCCTTGGGAATTGCGTCGAACAAAGCGTGCGAAAAGCAAAAGGCCGGCATTGCGCCGACCTTTCCTATCGCTGCGACGTTCTGCGCCAGTACATCCGTGGTCGCGGGCCGAAAGCGAATTGCCTGCAGTAGACAGGGCTTTGGTTAACGAACCCTTAAGCTCAGGCCTTGGCCTGGGACTTCACATGGGCGATATAACCGCGCACGTCGCCGGCCGGCTCGCTATAGGCCTTGCCGAGCTTCTTCTCAATCGCCGCCACATAGTCCTTCGCCCATTTGGGCAAGGCATAGTCGATGACGGCCAGAAATTCGAGCGTCGCCGCCAGCCGGATATCGGCGATCGACGGATGCTTGCCGCCGATGAACGGCTTGCCGTCCCTGAAGAACGAGTGGAAGACCTCCAGCGGCTCGGCAATCGCCGCCATCGCCGCCTTCTGGGCTTCGGACTTCTTGTCGGGATGGGCGTCGCTGTGGCCGACCTCGCCGGCATAGTGCGGGAAGCCGAGCGCCGGATAGGTGGCGCGCGCCACATAGGGGTAGAGCGTGCCGATCAGGTAGAACATCGCACTGTCGACCATCGCCCGCTTGGCCGGCGCCTTCGGATAGAATTTCTCCAACCCGTGCTTGTTGGCGAGATACTGCATGATAGCGCAGCTTTCCCACAGCACGCCTCTGGGCAGGCCCTTGTCCTCGATCATCGGTGTCAAATGGGCGGGATTTCGCGCCATGAACTCCGGCGAACGGGTGTGGCCCCAGGCATCGGTCTCGGCGTGGTCGAAACCCGCCGCGCGCGCAAACACCCGCACGGTCATGTTGTTGACGCTGGGCTTCAGCATGCTGAGCTTCAGCGCCGGCTTCTTGGCCGGCTTGGCCTTGGCCCTGGGCGCGGCTTTTGCCGTCGCCTTCACCGCAGGCTTGGCGGCCGCCTTGGCTTTTGGCGTTGCCGCAGCTTTCGCCGCCGGCTTGGCGGCAGCTTTGGCCGCGGATTTCCCGGCAGTCTTCGTCGCTGTCTTGGCCATCTTGTTCCTCCCTCTGGTCTGTTCAGTATGGGTTCTTCGGCGCCCGATCGTCCGACAGAGTGGCACGGGAACGCTCTACGAGCGTCTGGATCGCATCGGCGAGATGCACTTCGGCGATGTTGTAGTCGCCGCGCCCGACCCGCAGCCTGTGCGCTTCCATCAGCACATCCGCATGGGTGAAGCCCGCCGGCGGTTCGAAGCGGTAGGACGCCAACTCGATCAGCAGGCCGAGCGGATCCTCGAAATAGATCGAATCCATGAAACCGCGATCCTTGACGCCGCTGTGCTTGATGCCGCGCTCGTCAAGCCGGGAGACCGCCTGCAGAAAGGTGACGCGCGACACCGAAAAGGCGATGTGGTGAACACAGCCCGGATCGGTAGGCGTGCGCCGCTTCTCCGGCGTCCGGCTCTCGTCGGTGAAGATAGTGATCAGCCGGCCGTCGCCGGGATCGAAATAGAGGTGGCTTTCCCTCGGCTTGTCGAGATTGGGCTGTTCGAAGATGAACGGCATGCCGAGCACGCCTTCCCAGAAATCGATAGAGGTCTGGCGCCCGGCGCCGACCAGCGTGATGTGATGGACGCCCTGCGATTGCAGCTTCTGCATTGGCCTTCCTCCCCCATGGATCAACTGGCCCTAAGGACAGCGCGGCGTTCTGCGCGCCGCTGGAGCCGTACCCCAGGATCCATGACGTGATGCTAATGCAAACAGCTCCGCGGCGCCAGAAGCGACGAACGCGGTGACGCAACGGATAAAGCCGACCGATGGAAAGTGCGCCGTCCGCACTTCCGATGCCCGGCATCGGAAGCACGTACGCGCTGCGCTTTGGAGGCTGAGATCGGCGAATCCGGCCGATAGCCGACCGAATTGATGTACCGACTTACGAGCCGCTGCTGTTGACCGTAGTGCCGACGGTCGTGAAGATCCCGTTGAGCGAATTGCCAACCGCCCCGGCGCCGGTGATGATCGCGAGCGCGATGAGAGCTGCGATCAAGCCATACTCGATCGCGGTCGCGCCAGACTCGTCCCAAGCGAAACGATAAGCTATTTTCTGCATTTCAACCTCCTACAGCTACTAAAGCGAAAACTAATATTCGCCGTGAGTTGCGGGGACGTTAAGGTTCCGGTTTCGCGTCCGTTAACATTTGCCAGACGAATGAAATAAAGGCCGGGTTGGTTGGTGCCACTGGGAGTTTTTAAGGCTGCGGCTACCTGTGCAGAGCGGGTTTCCCGGACGCCACAGTATCGAGGCTCCGCGACTTCAGAAACGAAATCGACGGCATCCTGCAAATTTGTCGAAAAACTTGGTACGCCCAAGGGGAATCGAACCCCTGTTCCCGCCGTGAGAGGGCGGTGTCCTGACCGCTAGACGATGGGCGCGTTCAAGAACCGGCGATATAGGCTGAGCGCTGGGAAAAAGCAACTGGGGTTAGGCCGCTTTCCCCGGTCGAGGAAAAGCCGGCCGTCAGCCTATCGTTTCGGTTCGATCAGATCCCAGAGATTGCCATGCAGATCGGCGAAAACCGCCACCGTGCCGTAGGGCTCGAAGCGCGGTGCTTCGCGGAATTCGACGCCCTTCTCCAGCATCGCCGCGTGGTCGCGGGCAAAGTCGTCGGTTTCCAGGAACAGGAAGACACGCCCGCCGGTCTGATCGCCGATACTTTTGCTTTGCGCCTCGTCGGAAGCCTCGGCCAGCAGCAGCCTGGCGCCCTGCCCGTTGGCCGGCGCCACTGTGACCCAGCGCTTGCCGCCGCCGAGATCGACATTTTCGACGAGCAGGAAACCCAGCCTCTCGACATACCAGGCAATCGCCTCGTCATAATTGGCGACGACCAGGGCGACCGTGGCGACGCGACGATGTTCGGCGAACCCGCTCATCCCCGAGGCTTGCTCATGGGCCTGCTGCCGTTCATCGTTGCGGCTCGGTCACTTGTTGCGGATCGCAAAGCGGCCGATCAGGCGTCGCTCAGTGATGTCGTAGACGAAGATCGTGCGGCTGCCGTCGGCAAGCTCGGCGTCGATCGAGACACGGTTGCCGGACAGCGACTGGCTGACCACCTTGGCCCCGACCGGCAGCACGATGTCGCCGCTGACCGGTTCGCCGGCGGGTGTCTGGATATCCCCGGCCAGCGGCGGGTTCGCCGGCGGTGCATTGCGCGCTTTGTAGACAAGGGCGCCGATCACCACCATAAGGGCGAGGAACAGCAGGCCGAGATTGATCCCGACGAAGCGGACGAGTTTCCTGCGCACCTTTTCGACCTCGGGGTCGAGCGGCTTATCCTGGTCTTCTTCGGCGATCGGGCTGGCCATGGCAAACAGTTCCGGAACGGTTTTTCAATGAGCGCTCATAACGAAGAGGCCCCTGAATTGATAGAGGCGGTACCGACCGTGCTGGTGGCGGATGCGGACGCGGCCGGTCAGCGCCTCGACCAGTGGCTGGCGGCAAGGCTTGGTCCGGACATGTCACGCAGCCGCGTGCAGATGCTGATCAGGCAGGGCGCGGTCTCGGTCGACGGCAAGCTGATCGATGAGACCAAGCGCAAGATGGCGCCGGGCGAAAGCGTGTCGGTTACCATGCCGGAGCCGGAGCCGGCGGAGCCGCAGGGCGAGAACATCGCACTCGATGTGCTTTATGAGGACGACGAGCTGATTGTCATCAACAAGCCGGCCGGGCTTGTCGTGCACCCCGGAGCGGGCAACTGGACCGGTACGCTGGTCAACGCGCTGATCCATCATTGCGGCGACAGCCTTTCCGGAATTGGCGGCGTGCGGCGGCCAGGCATCGTTCACCGCCTCGACAAGGAGACCAGCGGCGTCATGGTGGTCGCCAAGACTGACCGCGCCCACAAGTCACTCTCCGAGGCTTTCGCCGATCACGGCCTCACCGGCGATCTCGAACGTGCCTATCTGGCGCTGGTCTGGGGCATACCGCAGAGGCCGACCGGAAGGGTCGACGCGCCTCTCGGCCGCGCCGCCGACCGCGTGCGCCGTGCCGTGGTGCCGGAAGGACGCGACGACGCCCGCCATGCGGTCACCCACTTTGCCGTGCAGGAGCGCTTCGGCGAGAGCCAACAGGAGTTCGCCACCGCCAGCATGGTCGAATGCCGGCTGGAGACCGGCCGCACCCACCAGATCCGTGTCCACATGGCGCATATCGGTCATCCGGTGATCGGCGACCCCGATTATGGCCAGGCCTTCCGCACCAAGGCCAACCGGCTGCCGGAACCGCTGAAAAGCCAGGTCAAGGCATTTCCCCGGCAAGCTTTGCATGCCTGGCTCCTTGCATTTCGCCACCCCACTACCCATCTAACGATGAGGTTCGAGGCGCCGTTACCGAGGGACATGGAGGAACTCGTCGGCGGCTTCCGCAAACTCTGAACCCGTCACCGACAAGCCATCAAAAAACCTGACTGACATTGTTCACTTCACCGTGACACACTGTTTCGTGTTGAACAAATGCCTGTCTTTTCTGGTTTTGTTCCTGTATAAGATCCGATGTCGCGGGCGAGCCTTTTGGTGCTCGCGTCACATGCCCGCCGCGTTTCGGGGGCATCACTCCAATAGAGAGGGGGCGCTATCATGGCCCAGTCATTACCCAGTATCGTTTCCGGCGAAGGCGGCCTCAGCCGCTACCTGGAAGAAATCCGCCGCTTTCCCATGCTGCAGCCGCAGGAAGAGTACATGCTCGCCAAGCGTTATGCCGAGCATGAAGACACCTCCGCTGCGCACAAGCTCGTCACCAGCCACCTCAGGCTCGTCGCCAAGATCGCCATGGGCTATCGCGGCTATGGCCTGCCGATCGGCGAAGTGATCTCGGAAGGCAATGTCGGCCTGATGCAGGCCGTCAAGAAATTCGAACCCGAGCGCGGCTTCCGCCTCGCGACCTATGCCATGTGGTGGATCAAGGCCTCGATCCAGGAGTACATCCTGCGCTCGTGGAGCCTGGTCAAGATGGGCACGACCGCCAACCAGAAGCGCCTGTTCTTCAACCTGCGCAAGGTGAAGGGCAAGATCCAGGCGCTCGACGACGGCGACTTGAAGCCCGATCAGATCGCCGAGATCGCCACCAGGCTGAACGTTTCCGAAGCCGAAGTGGTGTCGATGAACCGCCGCCTGTCGGGCGATGCCTCGCTCAATGCCCCGATCCGGGCGAGCGAAGGTGAGTCCGGCGAGTGGCAGGACTGGCTGGTCGACGACCACGAAAGCCAGGAAGAGATGCTGATCGAGCAGGACGAGCTGGAAAACCGGCGCGGCATGCTGTCGGGCGCTCTTGCCGTGCTCAACGAGCGCGAGCGGCGCATCTTCGAGGCCCGTCGCCTCGCCGAGGAGCCGCTGACGCTGGAAGAGCTTTCGTCCGAATTCGACATCAGCCGCGAGCGCGTGCGCCAGATCGAGGTGCGCGCCTTCGAGAAGGTGCAGGATGCGGTCAAGGCCGCCGCCAAGCGCCAGACCCAGGCGCTGCGCACCATTGAGGCGCAGCCCGCAGCCTAAAGCCGGCTAAAGGCAACAAGATCTAAAGGCGGCGCCAGGAAACTGGCGCCGCTTTTTTCTTGTGTGGTTGGCGAAAGCGGAGGCGACATCCGATCTCCCCTGCAAGGGGGAGATTGCAGCTTCGCCGGCAGCGATCTCTCAAAGCCCATCCAGCGGAAACTTTAGATACCGCCGGCCATTCGCTTCGGGTTCGGGCAGCCTCCCGCCATTCATGTTGACCTGCAGCGCATGCAGGATCAGCCGCGGCATCGGCAGCGTCCTGTCGCGCGCTTCGCGCAGGGCGACGAACTCGGCCTCGCTGCGGACGGCGGCAAGATGGGTGTTGGTCGCCTTCTGTATGGCGACCGTGCTTTCCCACAAGGGTTCGCGGCCGCCGGCCTGATAGTCATGACCGACGAACACCCGCGTCTCGTCCGGCAACGCCAGTATGTCCTGGATCGAGCGCCAGAGCCGCGCGGCACTGCCGCCGGGAAAGTCCGTCCTCGCTGTGCCGCTGTCGGGCATGAACAGCGTGTCGTGGACGAAGGCGGCATCGCCGATCACATAGGTGATCGACGCCAGCGTATGGCCGGGCGAGAACAGCACCTTGGCCGGAAGCGTGCCGACCGTGAAGGTTTCGCCTTCACCAAACAGCCTGTCCCACTGCGAACCGTCGGCGGGAAAATCCGGCCAGTTGTAGATCGCCTTCCACAAATTCTGGACGTCGACGACCCTGTCGCCGATCGCTGTCGGCGCTCCGGTCTTCTCCCTCAGATAGTGCGCCGCCGAGAAATGATCGGCGTGCGGATGGGTGTCGAGGATCCATTCGACGCTCAGCCCCTGCTCGCTGACGAAGTCGAGCAGGATATCGGCATTCGTCGTTGCCGTAGCACCGGATTTCTCGTCGAAATCGAGGATCGGATCGATGATGGCGCAGCGTTTCGTCGCCTGGTCGGCGACGACATACTGGATGGCCCCGGTCGGCTTGTCGTAGAAGCCGCTGACCTGCGGCCTGGCCAAAGCTACGTCCAATTCTGGCTTCCCCAACTCTCGGTCGTCAGGAATGATTTTCTCTGACGACACCCGAGAGGAGCATGGTTGTCCGCTCGGGTGAGCCAGTCAAGTATCATTTCGCTCGCGGCGACAGGAAAGCCAAAAACTGTTCCGAGGAGCGGTCAGGCAGAGGGCTGCTTGGTCTTCCGCAGATACGGCAGGATGGTCTCATAAGCGCCGAAGCGCCTGATCGCGTCCTCGTTGGAGACGGCAGCGGTGATGATGACGTCCTCGCCCTGCTTCCAGTTTGCCGGCGTCGCCACCTGATGCTTGGCGGTCAGCTGCATGGAATCGACCGCACGCAGGATCTCATCGAAGTTGCGGCCCGTGGTCATCGGGTAGGTCAGCACCAGCTTGATCTTCTTGTCCGGTCCGATGACATAGACCGAGCGCACCGTGGCATTGTCGGCCGGTGTGCGGCCTTCCGACGTCTCGCCGGCACCGCCCGGCAGCATGTCGTAGAGCTTGGCGACCTTGAGGTCCTTGTCGCCGATCAGCGGGTAGTTCACCGAATGGCCGGTCGCCGTCTTGATGTCGTCCTGCCACTTGCCGTGGCTTTCGACCGGATCGACCGAAATGCCGATGATCTTGACGTTGCGCTTCTTGAATTCGCCTTCGAGCCCCGCCATCGTGCCAAGCTCGGTCGTGCAGACCGGCGTGAAATTCTTGGGATGACTGAACAGGATCGCCCATCCGTCCCCGATCCAGTCGTGGAATTTGATCGTCCCTTGCGTGGTCTCGGCGGTAAAATCCGGCGCAATGTCGTTGATAC
>NZ_RZRR01001481.1:0-679 GCF_003998555.1 Mesorhizobium sp. M7A.F.Ca.CA.002.09.1.1
AGTCTGGTTCCTGCGCCAGGCACTGGCCGAGCCGGAGGTGGTGGCGATCAAGCAGACGCTTTACCGCACCTCCAACGACAGCCCGATCGTGCGCGCGCTGGTCGACGCGGCCGAGGCCGGCAAGTCGGTCACCGCGCTGGTCGAGCTCAAGGCGCGTTTCGACGAGGAAGCCAACATCCGCTGGGCGCGCGACCTGGAGCGGGCCGGCGTGCAGGTGGTGTTCGGATTTCTCGAACTGAAGACACATGCGAAAATGTCGCTGGTGGTGCGGCGCGAGGACGGCAAGCTGCGCAATTACGTGCACCTCGGCACCGGCAACTACCATCCGGTCACCGCACGCATCTACACCGACCTGTCCTTCTTCACCACAGATCCGACGATTGCCCGCGATGTCGCCCAGCTGTTCAATTTCATCACCGGCTATGCCGAGCCGACGGACGAAATGCGGTTGGCGATCTCGCCGTTCACGCTGAGAAGCCGCATCCTGAAGCACATTGCCGACGAGATTGCCTACGCGGTGCAAGGCAAACCGGCGCGCATCTGGATGAAGATGAACGCCCTCGTCGATCCGATCATCATCGGCGCGCTCTACGATGCCAGCCGCGCCGGCGTCGAGATCGACCTTGTCGTGCGCGGCATCTGCTGCCTGCGGCCGCAGGTTCCGGGCCTGTCGGAAAAC
>NZ_RZRR01001482.1:0-678 GCF_003998555.1 Mesorhizobium sp. M7A.F.Ca.CA.002.09.1.1
GTGCATAGTCTAGCCACGCTCACAGTGAGAGAGCAAATGAAATGGGAGGATTTCAATGCGCATCACAATGACCTGCGCCGCGCTCGCGCTTGCCCTGGGCTCAGCCCCGGCCTTCGCGCAATCCGGCGAAATCACCATCTGGAGCTGGAATGTCGCGGCTTCATCGCTGAAAGCGACCATTGCCGGCTTCAACAAGCAATTTCCCGACGTCAAGGTCACGGTCCAGGATCTCGGCAACCAGCCGACTTACGACAAGTCGATCGCCGGCTGCGCCGCCGGCGGCGTCGGGCTGCCTGATGTCGTCACCATCGAGAACGGCGAGGCCGAGAATTACTGGAGCCAGTTCCCCGACTGCTTCGTCGACCTGCATACGCTCGGTTACACAGCCGACGACCAGAAAAAATTCCCCGATTTCAAGCGCACCGAGTTGGAAGTGGGCGACAAGGCCTACGCGATGCCGTGGGATTCCGGCCCGGTGGCCGCCTTTTATCGCCGCGACTTCTACGAAAAGGCCGGCGTCGATCCGGCTTCGATCAAGACCTGGGACGATTTCATCGCCGCCGGCAAGAAAATCCAGGCCGCCAATCCTGGCGTCTCGATGACCAATGCCGATTTCAATGGCGACTCGGAATTCTTCCGCATGATCTCCAACGAACAGGGCTGCGCCTATTTCTCCGA
>NZ_RZRR01001483.1:0-674 GCF_003998555.1 Mesorhizobium sp. M7A.F.Ca.CA.002.09.1.1
GATCACGTCGGCCGGGAAATGCTTGTTGCGGTCCCAATCGAGCGCATTCGGTGCGACACGGTCGGCGGCGAAGGCCTGCGCCATCTCCTGGATGGCGCGCTGCTCCTCGTTGAGTTCGAATTGGCTGGTGCTCGCATCGACCGCGGCGTCCATGGCGTGCTCCCTGTGTGCTGGCCAGCTAGCTCGCTGGCCTGTTGTTTTTGGCTTTGCGCGCGCACCAATCTAGACCAATGATGCCGCCGCGCAACCCGATCCCCTGCGGAGCGGCTGTGCATCAATGCATGTCCGGAGCAAGATATGACGACAAAATTCGATGAACTGCTGGGCCGGTTCCACGCATACCTTGCGACCGTGGATCACGTCCTGATGCGCGATGCCGTGGCCCGGATCGGCTGGGACATGCCGGCTCGCACGCTGGAGCCGCGTCCGCTTGCCTGCCTGCGCCATCTCGATCGCGCCGCCGAACTGGCGCCTCCGGATGCCAAGCCGCTGGTGCAACTGCTTGCCGAACGTCGGAATGATTTCCGCTGGGGGCAGACTTATGGCGAGGCGGACTTCGGGAAAGAGTTCATCGAGAATTACGGCTGGCTGGAAGTGTTCGGCACACGTGGCCACTTTGCCAATGACGCGGCCGCCGCCGGCCTGCTGATTCTTGGACCAGATATCGTCTATCC
>NZ_RZRR01001484.1:0-672 GCF_003998555.1 Mesorhizobium sp. M7A.F.Ca.CA.002.09.1.1
ATATCGAGGTGACCGCCAACCACCATGCTGTGATGACCGGCAGCGATGGCGCCAAGGCGCGCTTCATCCACCGCCAGACCATGGCCAACGCCATGCGCTTTACCACGACCGAGCTTGCCGAGCTCGAGACCAAGATCGCCAATGCCGCCGACCGGGCGCTCAACATCGAACTGGCCGCCTTCGAGGCGCTGACGACGGAAGCGGTCGGCGAAGCGGAGAAGATCCGTGCCGGCGCCGATGCGCTGGCCGTGCTCGATGTCTCCGCGGCGCTCGCGCTTCTGTCGGAAAGCGAAGCCTGGTGCCGGCCGGTGGTGGATTCGAGCCTTGCCTTCGAGATTACGGGCGGGCGGCATCCGGTGGTCGAACAGGCCTTGCGCCGCTCCGGCGAAGGCCCGTTCGTCGCCAATGATTGCGACCTGTCGCCGGAGGGAGCTGCCCGGAACGGCGCGATCTGGCTTTTGACCGGCCCGAACATGGGCGGTAAATCGACATTCCTGCGGCAAAACGCGCTGATCGCCATCCTGGCCCAGACCGGCTCGTTCGTGCCGGCGACATCGGCCCATATCGGCGTCGTCGACCGGCTGTTCTCGCGTGTCGGCGCCTCGGACGATCTGGCGCGCGGCCGCTCGACCTTCATGGTCGAGATGGTCGAGACGGCAGCGATCCTCAACC
>NZ_RZRR01001485.1:0-670 GCF_003998555.1 Mesorhizobium sp. M7A.F.Ca.CA.002.09.1.1
CTCCGGCCCTCGGCAGCGTCACCGAGAACCAGAACGTCGAACCCTTGCCTTCGGCGCTTTCGACCCCGATGTCGCCGCCCATCAGCTCGACGAGCCGCGAGGTGATGGCGAGGCCGAGGCCGGTCCCCTCGTGCCGCCGCGTCGATGAAGTGTCGACCTGGCTGAATTTCTCGAAGACCAGTTTCAGTTTTTCCTCGGGGATACCGATGCCCGTATCGGTGACCGAAATGGTGAGCTTCGTTCCGGCTGGAACCCTCTCGCCGGTGACGTCGACCAGCACATGGCCCTCATCGGTGAATTTCACCGCATTGCCGAGCAGGTTGGTGACGATCTGCCTGATGCGGCCGACATCGCCGATGAATAGGCTCTCGAGCCGAGGCTCGACACGTACGATCAGCTCGAGGTCCTTCTCCTTGGCGCGCGTCGACACCAGCGTCGCCACGTCCTCGATCGCCTCGGCCAGATTGAAGGGCGCCGGATCGAGCACCAACTGACCGGCATCGATCTTGGAGAAATCCAGTATGTCGTTGATGATGGTGAGCAGCGCATTGCCCGACTTCACGATGATGTCGGTAAACGTCTTCTGCTTCGGGTCGAGGTCCGATTTGGCCAGCAGTTCGGCCATGCCGAGCACGCCGTTCATCGGCGTGCGTATCTCATGGCTCATATT
>NZ_RZRR01001486.1:0-664 GCF_003998555.1 Mesorhizobium sp. M7A.F.Ca.CA.002.09.1.1
GCCGTGAACCGGCGATCAGGCCGGAGAGCCGCAGCGCACGGTCGTCGTCCGATAACAGCAGGATGAACGGCTTGTCGGGCTTGCCATAGCGCCGCATCTGGCTCTTGAACACGTCGACATCGATGTCGGGCGAGGCCAGCACCACGTCGCCGAGCTTGCCGCCGAGATCGCGATCGCCGGTGATGGCCATCTGGCGCAGCGTTTCCATGGTGACCCAGGTTCCGAGCGAATGTGCGACGATGTCGATGCGCCACGCGCCGGACTGCTCCAGCATCCTGAGCGTCACCTCCAACTGGTCGCGGGCAGCGCTGGCGCTTTCCTTGTCGTAGACATAGTCGGTGGTCCTGGCGCCCGATGCCCAGGAAAACAGCACTGGCGTGCCGGGATAGCCGGAATCATGGACGATCTGGGTCAGGCGATAGACGGCGGCATCGAAGCCGGTGTTGTAGCCATGCACGAAGACCATGACGCGGCCGCCGCGCGCCGCGATGTCGGCGTTGAGCGCGCTGGAGAATTTCGGCTGCGTGTCGTAGCCGACGACCTCGGAAGCCATGAAATACTTGGCCGGGTCGTCCGACTTGCCGCGCGAGCGGCGCTCGATCTGGCCGGTCTTGTGAAGCCCCGGAACGGTGACGTTGACGCGGGCATAGTTCAGCGTCTGTCT
>NZ_RZRR01001487.1:0-659 GCF_003998555.1 Mesorhizobium sp. M7A.F.Ca.CA.002.09.1.1
GCTTTTCAACGGTCATTTTCCTGCTGGCGGCGACAGCCGCCAAGCAATGGGGCCTGGCGCCGAGCCTTGGCAAGATCGCGCTGACGCTGGCGCTCTATTCGCTGGGCAATCTGATCATGCTGCGGCTGATCCGCGAATTCGGCATGTCGGTGTCGTTCAGCCTGTCTGCCGTCATCCAGCTGGTCTCGGTGAACGTCGTGGCACTGGTCTTCTTCGGCGAGCGCGTCAACGCGCTGCAGGCGACCGGCATCATGCTGGCGATCGCCGCAGTGGCGCTGATCACGCTCGGACCCTATCTGCAAGGCCGGCTGTAACGGGCGGATTGCCGATGAAGAATGCCGCGAACGCTTTGCTCAACCGGGTCGAATTCCCGGTGCTGCTGGCCGGCCTGGTCATCGCGGCCGGCCTTTGGGGATTCGAGGAGCTGATGGAGATGGCGCGCGCCACCACCCCGCACGCCTTCGACACCGAAATACTGCTCGCCTTCCGCCAGGCGGGGCGGCCTGACAGCCCGATCGGCCCGATGTGGCTGCAAGGGGCGATGCGCGACATCACAAGCCTTGGCAGCGGCAGCGTGCTGGTGCTGATCGTGACGGCGGTAATCGTCTATCTCCTGCTTATCCGCAGGCCGGCGACCGCCCTTTTCATCTTCGTGGCGG
>NZ_RZRR01001488.1:0-657 GCF_003998555.1 Mesorhizobium sp. M7A.F.Ca.CA.002.09.1.1
GGCTGATGTTTTCCCGGACCGACATTCCAGGCACGACGCCATCGCCCTTGCGATCTTCCGGAACATAGGCAATGCCTGCCCTGACCGCCTGGGATGGCGAGTTGATCGAGACCTCGCGTCCGTTGACGCTGACCGTGCCCTCGACAAGCCGCGACAGGCCGAAGATTGCGCGGGCAACCTCGGTGCGGCCAGCGCCCACCAAGCCGGTCAAGCCCAGTATCTCGCCGGCGCGCACTTCGAAGCTGACATCGCGGAAGCGCTGTCCGTCGCTGATATGCTCCACGCGCAACACGGACTTGCCGATCGCGGCCGGACTTTTCGGGAAGACATTGCTAACTTCGCGACCGACCATCAGCCTGATCATATCGGCAGCCTTTATGCCCTTGATCGGACGCGTCTCGATCATTGAGCCATCGCGCAGCACCGTCACCTCATCGGCGATTTCGAGCACCTCCTTCAGCCGATGGCTGATGTAGACGATGGCGATGCCGTCATCGCGCATCTTGCGCAGGATCCGGAACAGCGCCGCCGTCTCATGCTCGCTGAGGCTGGATGTCGGCTCGTCCAGCACGATGATCCTCGGCTGCGCCGCATAGGCCTTGGCGATCTCGACGAGCTGCTGCTGGCTGATAGAAAGGTTGCCGAGCCGTTCACGCG
>NZ_RZRR01001489.1:0-656 GCF_003998555.1 Mesorhizobium sp. M7A.F.Ca.CA.002.09.1.1
CGATGAAGGTGCCGGTGAACGATACCGACAGGGAATTGCCGCCGACGATCGGCAGCGGCAGCCAAGCGTCGAGAACCCACAACAAATGTAGCTTGGCGAGCAGCCAGGTGAGGATGCCTTCCTTGGCCAGGATCAGCTTCCAGGCGTAGATCTTGACCAGATAGCTGGACCACAGCGGCAGCATGATGCCGAGATAGAACAAGGCCTTCCAGCGGCCGCGCGCATAGCGCGCCGCGTAGTAGGCGATGGGGAAGGCGATGACGGCCGAGGCCAGCGTGACCAGAGCCGCCATCGTCACCGTGCGCAGGATGATGTCGAGATTGGCAGCCTGGAACAGATCGCCATAGGTCTTGAGCGTGAACTCGCGGTCGATGAGGCCGGAAAACTCGTCGATGGAGAAAAAGCTCTGCGCCAGCAGCGCAAACAGCGAGCCGATATAGACGATGCCCAGCCACAAAACCGGAGGCAGCAGCATGAGCAGCAACAGGACCTTCGGCTTGCGCCAGAAAAGGTCCGACAGAGCGCCGCGCAGACCGCCGCTACCCGGCAGGATGGCGGGAGCGGTTGCACGCATCATGGCGGCGTCGAGGCTCATGCCGGCTCGTCCATCAGATGCAGTTTCTCGCGGTTGAAGGTCCGCACAACCGCCTCGCCTT
>NZ_RZRR01001490.1:0-652 GCF_003998555.1 Mesorhizobium sp. M7A.F.Ca.CA.002.09.1.1
GTCCTGGCCTTGATCTCATCGGCCGTCTGCTGGCTTTGCCGTCAGCAACGGGCTGATAAGCCAGCAGACGGCCGATGAGATCAAGGCCAGGACTGACCAGGTTCTGACTGAGGAAGAGGCCGCACCGCCTGCACCTCAGCCTGACAGCCCCGCCACGCCTTCCACGGAACCCGCACCGCAGGCTCCGACACCTCCCGCCGCGGCACCCCCGCAAGGATCACAACAGGGTCAATGAAGAAGCCTCGCCAGGATGGGCTCCTCTCGTGCGATCGCACCATCTGAGTGTATCGTTTTAATACAATCGCCAATTGGTAGACTTGCACCACGGATAAGTAGTTAGTTTCAGCGTCAGGCAAAAAGGGGGGAAATGCCTCGCACTGGGAGAAAACGATGTCCGTACAAAAAGGCGACTTTCGAACCAACAGAGCCGACTACGTGATTGCCGCGATGCATGGCGGAGTGACCGCCGAAGACAGCGTTCGAGACGAGAACCTGGCAAGGAGAAAGAAGTCCCTGTGGCTGAAGGAGCGGCGATCGGCCAAATCGGCTGAAAACCCGTTGGACAGCTCGCCGCTGTCCAAAAGAAGCCCTCGCGGTTAGCGGTCTACAATCGCCTTCCGCGATCACACCATATCCGCACACAACCCACTCG
>NZ_RZRR01000148.1:0-8285 GCF_003998555.1 Mesorhizobium sp. M7A.F.Ca.CA.002.09.1.1
ATCAAGCACCAGCCAGGATTCAGCGCGATCGCCGCGTTGAAGGCATAGATGACCAGCACGATGATCGGCAGATACAGCACGATAAAGCAGGTCGCGGCGATCGCGCTGAATCCTGGCTGGTGCTTGATGGAAAAGTTCTTAGCCATGACGCACCCCCGACTTGCCGGCATTGCGCACATAGGCAAGCAGCGCCACCATGACGATGATCATGACGGCGATCGACAGCGCCGAGCCGAGTGGCCAGTTGCGGCCCTGCCCGAACTGCAATTCGATCAGGTTGGACAGCATCATGTTCTTGCCGCCGCCAAGCACGCTCGGCGTCACATAGGCGCCAAGCGCTGGAATGAAGACCAGGATGGAGCCGGCGATGACGCCCGGCTTGACCATCGGAAAGATAATCCGCCGCAGCACCTGGAAGCGCGTGGCGTAAAGGTCGTAGCCCGCCTCGACCAGCCGGAAATCCAGCTTTTCCATGCTGGCGTAGATCGGCAGCACCATCAGCGGCAGGTAGACATAGGCCATGCCGATCAGGATCGCCGTGTCGGTGTAGAGGATCTGGATCGGCGCCGAGATGATGCCGAGCTTGAGCAGCATTGTGTTGATGATGCCTTCGTTGCGGATGATCTGCAGCACTGCGAAGGTGCGGATCAAAAGGTTGGTCCAGAACGGAATGGTGATCAGGAACAGCCAGAGATCGCGGGTCTTTTCGCTGCGCGTCGCCATGAAATAGGCGGTCGGGAAACCAAGCACCAAGGTGGCGATCGTCGTCACCACCGAGAGCTTGATCGAGCGCAGGAAGATGGTGACGTGGGCGGCGGCGATCGAAAGCGTGTCGTCGAAGATATCGCGTTCCAGAAACACCGCTATCCAGGCTTCCGGCGAGAACTGCCACTTCACGTCGCCATAGGAGCCTGGCGTCAGGAACGAGTACACGAGCACGATCAGCAAAGGGCCGGTCGCGGCGAGGAAAATGACCAGCAGCGCTGGTGCTGACAAAAGCCAGCGGTCACGGACATCGCGCCGCTCCGCTGCCTTGGCGACTTCTTCCGCGGTCGCCATCGTCAGTCCTTCAGGACCTGGGCGGCATCGCTGCCGATGAGGATGCCGACCGCGTCGCCCTTCTCGAAACCGCAGCCCGCGCTGCGCGTGTTCTGCTGGCGTACGGTGAAGAGTTCGCCGCTGTCGAGATGAACATGGATGTGGGTGTCGGTACCGAAATAGACGATATTATCGACCCTCCCCGACAGTTCGCCCTTGGCCTTGGTCAGCTTGGCGTGTTCAGGCCGAACCACGACCGTGGCATTGGGCTTGGGCTGGAAACCCTGGGCCACGGTCGCCTCGATGGTCGCACCGGACTTGAGCGTGGCGCGCGCCTTGCCGTTGGCCATCTCGCTGATGGCGGCCGTCAGGAAGTTGGTTTCACCGATAAAGTCGGCGACGAAGCGTTCGGCCGGCTTGTCGTAGATATCCCAGGGCGAACCGACCTGGAGGATCTTGCCCGATGACATGACCGCGATGCGGTCGGACATGGTCAGCGCTTCTTCCTGGTCGTGGGTGACGAAGATGAAGGTGATGCCGGTCTCGTGCTGCAGCCGCTTCAACTCGATCTGCATCTCCTTGCGCAGCTTGTAGTCGAGCGCCGACAGTGGCTCGTCGAGCAAAAGCACCTTCGGCTGCGGTGCCAAGGCGCGGGCCAAGGCCACGCGCTGCTGCTGGCCGCCGGAGATCTGGCTGGTGCGACGACCGGCGAGTGCCTCCATCTTGACCAGCTTCAGCATCTCGGCGACGCGCGCCTTGATCTCGGCCTTCGGCTTACCCAGCATTTCCAGGCCAAAGCCGATATTGTCGGCGACCGTCATGTGCGGGAACAGCGCATAGGATTGGAAAACGGTGTTGACCGGCCGTTTGAAGGGTGGCAGCGGCGCGATGTCCTGGCCGTAGAGCAGGATTTCACCGGCGGTTGGAAAATCGAAGCCGGCGATCAGCCTGAGCAACGTCGTCTTGCCGCAGCCGGATGGCCCCAGCAACGTGAAGAATTCGTTCTCGCGGATAGATACCGAGACCGTGTCGAGGGCAGCCACCTGCCCCTCACCTGATCCGAAAATTTTGCTGACGTTTACTACTTCAATCGCATTCCGATCCGGTTTGTCCGGCACGATTACGCCTCACTGTTGACCCCGCTCTTGCTGGCGGAGCTCTTCCCCTGTTCGATGTGACCACATGGCCGGTGGGTTGGCAAGCCCGGCATTGGGTCACAGTTCAGTCAGTCATTGAGGCCTGCAAGCCCCATGCCATAGTCAGGCCTGATAGGTGATCTTGCCGCCGCAAATCGTCGTCACCGGCCGCACCTTGTGCAGATCGGCCGGGGCGGTGTTCTCGATATCCATCGACAAAACCACCAGATCGGCCATGTAGCCCGATCTCAGCGTACCCTTGCGGTGCTCGGCGAATTCGGCGTAGGCGCCCTCGATCGTGTAACCGGCGATCGCTTCATGCAGCGAGAAACTCTGGTCCGGGTCGCTTTCTGCCCATGGTTTGCGCAACACTGCCGCCTGAATGCCCAGGATCGGATCGATCGGCGACACCGGCCAATCGGATGCGAAGACGACATGCGCGCCGGCATCCTTCAAGGTCCGCCAGGCATAGCTCAGCGGCCAGCGTGCCGGCCCGATGCGCGACACCGTCGGCTCCAGCGGAAAATCCATGGCGCCGGGCGGATGCGGCGGTTGCATGGAAGCAATGACGCCGAGTTCTGCGAAACGCGGCACATCCGATGTGGTGGTGACCTCGATGTGCTCGACCCGGTGACGGCTGTCGCGCTTGCCGTTCGCCTTCTGCGCCGCCTCATAACCGTCCAGCACCGCGCGCACCGCGCCGTCGCCGATCGAGTGCACCGCGATCTGCAGCCCGCGCCTGTCGGCCGCGACGGCCAGATCGATGAATTGTTGCGGCGTGAACAGCGGCTCGCCCACCCAGTCGGGCCGGTCGGCGTATGGCTCGACCATGACAGCTGTCCAGGAATCGAGCACCCCGTCGTAGAACACCTTGACCATGCCCGACGACAGCCATTCGCTGTTGTAGCTTTCGGCCATATCAGATGCCTTGTCGAGCATGTCGAGCGTCATGAAATTCTTGTAGTGGAACGGGATCTTGACGCGGCAGGGCAAGCCTTCCTCGGCTTCGATCTCGGCCAGCAGCTCAAGCTGATAGAGGTTGCCGTCCATGTTCTGGATCGAGGTGATGCCGTGGCGGGCGCACCAGGCGAGCCCGCGCCGCATGATGTCGCGGTCGGCGTCCCGCTCGGCCGCCGTCGGCATCGGGTCCGGCTCGCCGCCGGTCGACAGCCCCAGCCGCACCCGGCTTTCGCCGGCAAGGTCGAGCACCGGGCCAAAGGCCTCGCCTTCGCGCAATTCGCCGGCGGCCAGTCCATCGTCACCCATGACAATCTCATTGCCAGGGCCGAGCGTACGCCCCTGCAGGATGCCGGCCATTTCCAACGCCTTGGTGTTGGCCCACATGGTGTGATGGTCTGGCGCCGCCATGCAGAACGGACGATCGGGCAAAATGGCGTCGAGGTGATGGCGCGTCACGCGCTCGCTGCCGAGCACGGTGTAGTCGACGCCTTGGCCGACCAGCATCTTCGCGTCGGGCCGGGTAGGCGCATAGTCGCGGATCGCCTTCTGCAGCGCCTCGAAGCCATGTATACCGGTGAGTTGAAGGTGGGCAAGTTCAGCCCCGCCCGAAAACAGATGCATGTGGGCTTCGATGAAACCCGGCAGGACGGAGCCGCCCTTGGCGTCGATTACCTTGGTGGCCGGTCCCTTGAACTCTTCGATGGAGGCGCGGCTGCCGATGGCGATGATTGCGCCGTCCTTGACGGCGACGGCCTCGGCGGTGGGATTGTCGTCGTCGATGGTCAGTACACGACCATTGATGACGATCAGATCCGCATTGTGACCTGCACCTGTGACAGACATCGCGACTCCGCGCTTTTGACGACTGACTGAGACCGACAACCTCTTGGCCAACGACCTGCCACTCCACCGGAGCGGCGCCATGGGACGAAAAAGAATGCCAGCGCGCTGTCTTGGAAATTCCCCTTGTCATCCCAAGAGGCAGCGTGGATAAAGAATGCGACTGATTATTCGCGTTTGTCAACATACCGAATCTGGAATGTATCGTGGACAGCAAGCTCCCACCATGTTGAGACCGGGCGGGGAACGAGGACATCGGACGGTGAAGCGCAGTCTCGACCGCAAAAGCAGGATAGCGCTCGAACCGCGCAAACAGCCGCGGCAAAAACGCTCCAGCAAGGTGGTCGACCGGATTCTCGACGCAGCGCTGGTCTTGACGCGGGAGCAAGGAACCAAGACGCCGACGACGCTGGCCATTGCGCAGCGCGCAGGCTTGTCGGTTGGTTCGATCTACCAATACTTTCCCAACAAGGAAGCCATTCTTCTGGACCTCGCCCGGCGCTGGCTGTCATCCTTTCCCGAGGTGATCGCCAAGCGTATCAAGGTCGCCCCGCCCACCAACCGTGAAGAGTTTCGGCAGGAAGTGCGCAAGCTCTTCATCGACACGTCCAGACTCTACCTCGAAAACGCCAGCCTGATGCCGGTGATCGAGGCCATTTCAGGCAACGCCGACCTCAGGCCGATCCAGAACGAATATGACGAGCAGATCATCGCGCTCTACGCCGCATGGCTGCAGCATGTGAACCCGGCGCTTGAAGACAATGTCGCCAGCCGGCTCGGCGTGCTGATGATGGACGTCGGGCACGCCTGCCGGCTTGTCGGGCTGAAAAGAGACCGCAAGACATACGACCTCATCGAGGACGATGTGGAAAGAATGTGGCTCGCTCTGGTGAGCCCTTATCTCAATCTTGAATCTTGACTGATTTCGCACTTCGAGAGGAATTTATGAAGACTGTTTTCTCCCCCCTTCACGCCGGCCATGCCGGTCAAATGGAACTGGTCACATCAGCCATCGTGCCGGGTTTCGAGAAGCCATCGAGGGCCGAATTCATCAAGGCGCGGGTCGAAAGCGAGAAACTGGGTCCCATCATCGCGCCGCACGAACATGACCTCGCCGCCGCCAAGCGCATCCACAAATCAGACTATATCGACTTTCTCCCGACGGTCTGGCCGCAATGGCTGGAAGCAGGTCTCACAGGCACGGCGATGCCCTTCACATGGCCGACGCGCGGCCTGCGCGGCGACGTGCCGCCAAAGCGCGTCGACGCGCTGCTCGGCTATTATTCCTTCGATGCCGGCGCCACTTTCGTCGAAGGCACGTGGGCCGCGATCAAGTCTTCCTACGACGTAGCGCTGACCGCCGCCGGCCTGCTCAAGGATGGCGAGGCTTCCGCCTTCGCGCTCTGCCGTCCGCCCGGCCACCATGCCGGGGCTGGCTTCATGGGCGGCTATTGCTACATCAACAACGCCGCTGTCGCCGCGCAATGGTTCCGCGACCACGGCGCCAAACGCATCTCGATCCTCGATGTCGACTACCATCACGGCAACGGTACGCAGGAGATCTTCTACGACCGTGCCGACGTCCAGGTGCTCAATCTGCATGGCGATCCGATGGTCGAGTACCCGTTCTTCCTCGGCCATGCCGACGAACGCGGCGCGGGTGCCGGCGAAGGCTTCAACATCAATTATCCGATGCCCTTCGGCACCGACTGGGATGCATGGAACGCCTCGCTCGAGGATGCCTGCGGCAGGCTCGCCGCTTATGCACCGGATGTCGTCATCGTCTCGCTGGGTGTCGATACGTTCGAGAAGGACCCGATCAGCCAGTTCAAGCTGAAGACGTCTGATTATCCCAAGATCGGCCGCCGCATCGCCAGGCTCGGCCTGCCGACGCTGTTCGTCATGGAAGGCGGCTATGCCGTCGAGGAGATCGGCATCAACGCGGTCGGCGTGCTGACCGGGTTCGAGGATCGGTAAATGCCTGTCGTCCAGGAGCATCTGGCGGTTTTGGGACAACGACAGGCATAAGCAAAGGACCACCGGGACCGGGCGGCAACATCGCCCGGCTCCGACTATCGGGCCAAGGCACCCCCTTCGGCACAGCAACCGGCGCGCCCGTCTGTCCAATGCTCCCGAGCCTGGCGAAATCGACCAGCCGCCGAGGTGGCCGGCGAAGACTTTCGCGTCCCGGTCGTCTGTCCAGGGCGCGAAAACCGAGCTGTGAGTCGCGCCGGAGTCCATCAGATTCGATTTTGTCAAATCGCGTTTGATGTCAGATTCAACTGCGGGTAGATTAAACCCGAATCAGCCGGTCCTGGGGGGCGCGGCGACCACCCAAAGTCTTTTGTTCCGGAGCTTTTCCGGCACCAGACGCGGACGGCTTCGCGTTCCCTGAATGGATTCGGGATTTGGTTCGGTGCAGCCCTGCGCCACGCGTGTGTCTTCGTCAAAGTAATGTGTATTCGGGTTCGGCGGCTGACTTCCAGCATCCGGACAGCAGAAACGATTCCGGCCAAAAGCAACGAGAATGAGCAGTCCCGCCGCGCTACTTCAATCCGACACATTGGGCTCGCGCCTGACGTCGCGCGGCGATCTCACCAGCTTTTTCATGCAACTGACCGCCGAGATCGGCGCCGACAGCTACATGCTGGTCGCCATCGTCCACGATCAGGACCGCAACGATGCGCGCATCGTCTCCTCCAACTGGATTTTCGACGCCATCGAGTTGATCGGCAAGCGGCTGATCGCCGGGCTTGCGCAAGGCGCGCTCACCGTCGCGCCCGGCATTCGTCCGCAGCCGCTGGTAGCATCTCACGCGCCCGAAGCTGACGGGTTGATCACCGGCGAGGAAGCCCGCCTTCTCGATGTGCTCGGCCATGCAGAGATCTATTCCCTGCGCCTGAATGTCGGCCGCCAGCGCCTGTTCGCTCTGTTCTCGGCAGCGACAGCCGGCAGCATCGACCAGCCGGCGCTGATGCGGGCGCAGCTGAAATGCTGCTACGCGCTCTCGCACATCCCACAACTGATCGCCGCCGCCGCCATGCAGGATCCGTTGTCGGATCGCGAGCGCGAATGCCTGTTCTGGGTTTCCGAAGGCAAGACCACCGACGAGGTCGCCGTCATCCTTGGCGTCTCCTCCAACACCGTCAACAGCTACATCACCCACGCCATCCAGAAATTCGCGGCCAGCAACCGCGCGATGGCCATCGCCACGGCGATCAGGAGCGGCATCATTTGAAACACGCCGATATCAAGGAAGCCGCCGAAGCCCTTTTCAACGAGCAGCGCAAGCCGTTCGGCGCCTTCACCCTTAGCTCCGAAACCCATCACGCGGTCACCATTCCCGACGCCGTGCGCCGCTGCCGCTGGATCGCCGTCGACATCAACGCCTCGGCTTTCGGCCTGTTCTTCGTCAGCCCCTCGCCCGAACGGGCGCGGCTCGTTCCTTGCCTTGATTCCGACTATCCCGGGATTGCCGTGGCGACGAAGTTCATTTCAGGCGCCAATGGCGAGGAGATCGTGCGTCACACGCGCATCTCGACCGAACCGCGCTGGTGGACGGATGACGGCGTCACCGCCATGGCCGAGATGTTCGGCAATCTCGCCTGGACGCAGCAGATGGCGCCGCTGGCGCCCGGCACCAGCGGCATCGCCTTCCCCGTCCACGCCGACCGCGGCCAATGCGGCCTTGTCGTTTTCCTGGGCTCGGAGATCACCCTGTCGCAGGACGCTCTCTACGAGATCCACGCTCGTTGCTTTTCGTTGTTCGCCGCAGTCGCCCGCATCCGCCCGAGCGATGCCGGCCGCATGCGTGCAATCTCCAAGCGCGAACTCGAATGCCTGAAGCTGACCGCCAACGGCAACACCAGCGAGGAGATCGCGCGACTCCTGAAACTGTCGGTGCACACCGCCAACCAGTATCTGACCCAATCGACCCAGAAGCTCAACGCCGTCAATCGCAACCAGGCCGTTGCCAAGGCGCTGCGGCTGGGCTTGATCGAATAGGGGAATTCGGCAGCGCTTCGAAAGCGACCGACGGTCAGCGATAGGCCAGCGGCTCGACCTTGCGGATACGCGCCTCTTCGATCACCGCTTCGAGCAGCGCCGTGTTGCGCTCCGGGTCTTCGCCCGGCTTCTCGAACGATACGTAGTTGACCGCCACCGACGCGCCGAGCTCGCTCAGCGTCAGCTGGAAATAGACGGTGACGCCGGGCGGCCTCAGTTCCAGATCGAGCACGATGCGCGGGCTGCCGCTCCAGTCGACATGCGCCTCACCACCATGGCCGAGCCGCAGAGTACCCGGCCTGTCTC
>NZ_RZRR01001491.1:0-647 GCF_003998555.1 Mesorhizobium sp. M7A.F.Ca.CA.002.09.1.1
CGTCTACGGCATCGCCAGGGATCTGGCGGCGAGCGGGCTTGGCCGCCTCGTCGGCGGCGCCATCATGCCGCATGTCGGCAATGGCATGTGTCCGATCAAGGTGACGATCGAAGCGCCGGAGCTTTGCCCCGGCTTCGCGCTCAACTTGGTCAAGGGCGTCAAGAATGGACCCTCGCCAAAATGGCTGCAGCAGCGGCTGATCGCCATTGGGCTGAGACCCATCAGCGCACTGGTCGACATCACCAACTACGTCACCTTCGACCGCGGCCGCCCGCTGCATGTGTTCGACGCCAGCAAGGTTGCCGGCAATCTCGTCGTGCGCCGCGCGCGCGATGGTGAAAAGGTGCAGGCGCTCGACGGCCGCGAATACACGCTGACGCCGGAAATGTGCGTCATCGCAGATGACAACGGCGTCGAGTCGATCGCCGGCGTCATGGGCGGCGAGCATTCGGGCTGCGACGAGAACACCTCAGATGTGCTGATCGAATCCGCCCTTTGGGATCCGATCACCACGGCGCGCACCGGCCGCACGCTCGGCATCATTACCGACGCGCGCTACCGTTTCGAGCGCGGCGTCGACCCCGAATTCATGGTTCCGGGCGTCGAACTGGCGACGAAACTGGTGCTCGATTTCTGCGGCGGCACGC
>NZ_RZRR01001492.1:0-645 GCF_003998555.1 Mesorhizobium sp. M7A.F.Ca.CA.002.09.1.1
ACTTGCCCCAGTCGGTGTAGATCGGGTTGAGGCCGTTGAAGACGATATCGACACCTTGCGTGGCGCGGATGAGGGCCTCGCGGTCGAGAGCGTCACCGGCAACGGCCGTGGCGCCCTTGAGTTCGGCCGGTACCTTGCCGTTGCGGGTGACGGTGCGGACCTCGTAGCCCGCGTCGATGAAGGCCTTGGCGACCACGCGGCCGAGCCGGCCACCGGCACCGAGAATTGCGATCTTGGTCATTGGAAGCACTCCTGGTTGGGATTTAGGTGGTCGGTCGGGCGATCGGTACCAGCGACAGCGCGATCGGGATCAGCGACAAGCGCGATCGGGATCAGCGGCTGCCGAAGAGGTCGCGGTTGCTGCCCTGTGTGACCGGCTTCCGGATGGCCGCATCGGGGTTGTGAATCGAAGCGGTGGTCGTGTCGTCGGTGCTGGTGGCGGCCGGCTGGCTGGCGTCGTTCGAACCAAACTTGTCGCTGCCGGCAAAAGCGGCGCTGACGGAAATGAGGATAGCGGCGGTGGTGAGAGCGATCTTGGTCATCTGAGTTCTCCTGGTAGGTGTTTGCAGTCCGTGTTGGTGTCTGCAGCTGGAATATGGGCGCTTCGAATACGAATGGAAATTGACTAAAGGTGGCGTTCTGATA
>NZ_RZRR01001493.1:0-644 GCF_003998555.1 Mesorhizobium sp. M7A.F.Ca.CA.002.09.1.1
GAACCATTCCGCCAACCTGGCAAGCTCCGGCCCCAGCACGCGATCGGCGCCGACAGGCGGCACGATAGCTCTGATTTGATCGACGAAGGAACGCAGTGCCGGCGGCGGCGTCCGTTCGGTGACGTGCAGCGCCTGCGAGGCGATCATTGCCAGCATCGCCATGGCGGCATCGACGCAGCGGCCGGCGGTCGCTTCCTTGGCCCATGCGAAGAACGCCGTCGTGGCGACGTCGTCCTGCCCCGCGCCAGCCGATTCCGTGCCCGGAATGAAGGTGCGCTGTGCGGCCAGCTTGGCCTGCTCGAGATAGCCGGTGATCGCCATCGGCACATAGCCGACATTGCCATGGCCATCGCTGTCGGCTGAGTGACGTCCGGTCATCAGCAGATCCGGCAGCAGCGACACCTTGCCGTTCAGAAGCTTCGAGGCGTGGCGGTCGCAGAGCAGGCAGATGTCGGCCCATATCGCCGCCAGATCGTCCAGCGCCGGCGTTGCCATCGCATTGTGATAGCCGCCGGTCGAGATGCAGCGGCCGAGCCGATCTGCATCGTCGGGCGGGATGTAGACGGGATTGTCCGATATCGAGGCCAGCGACACATTGGCCGCCCGCTCGGCCGTCGCCAGCGCACGATGCGCCTGGCCGAGGA
>NZ_RZRR01001494.1:0-643 GCF_003998555.1 Mesorhizobium sp. M7A.F.Ca.CA.002.09.1.1
ACCGCCTCGACGCCCTCGCCGGTGACCGCCGACAACAGCATCGGCGCGCGGCCGGCAGCGCGTTTCAGCGAGGCGACCTTCTTCTTGCGCGCATCGGCGTCGAGCGCACGCGTGTGCTGCTGCATCTGGTTTCGGCGCAGGAGGAAAATCCGGGCAAGGCCTACAAGACCGTGCGAGCCGAGCTCGACGCCTATGGCCATGGCCTCACCGACAAGGTCGAGATCCTGGCGCTTTCCCAGGTCGACACGCTCGACGCCGATGCGCGCAAGAAGAAGGTCGCCTCGCTGAAACGCGCTGCCGGCCGCGCGCCGATGCTGTTGTCGGCGGTCACCGGCGAGGGCGTCGAGGCGGTGCAGCGGGCGCTGATGGCGGTGATTGCTGAGGCGCGCGCGCAGATCGCGGCGCCGGTCGAGACGCGCTGGGACAAATAGGGTCATGCAGTCGCTGAGAAAATATCGGCGCATCACCGTCAAGATCGGCTCGGCGCTGCTCGTCGACCGCGCGACGGGCCTGAAGCGCGACTGGCTGGCTTCGCTCGCCGACGACATTGCCGGGCTGGCCCAGGGCGCCGCTCAAATCCTCGTCGTCTCGTCCGGCTCCATCGCGCCTGGCCGCACCATCCTTTGCCTCGGCCAGCGAGCCC
>NZ_RZRR01001495.1:0-640 GCF_003998555.1 Mesorhizobium sp. M7A.F.Ca.CA.002.09.1.1
ACCGAACTGCTTGTCGAGCGCTGGCCGGATGCTGAGGTGAGCGGCTTCGACACTTCGCCCGACATGATCGAGAAGGCGCGGGCTCGCTTGCCCGAGGTCACCTTTGATCTGGCCGATGCCTCCAAATGGCAGCCGGCGGAGCCGGTCGACGTGATTTTTGCCAATGCGGTGTTCCAGTGGCTGCCCGAGCATCCCGCAGTCTTCCAGCGGCTGATGGGTTTCCTCGCGCCAGGCGGCGCGCTTGCCATCCAGATGCCCGACAATCTGGGCGAGGACTCCCACCGCCTGATGCGCGAGACCGCCGCCGAATTGCCGTTTGCCGAAAAGCTCAAGGGCGCGGCACGCGGGCCGTTGCCGCCGGTGTCGTCCTACTATGACCTCCTGTCGCCGCTCAGTGATCGGCTGGATATCTGGCATACCATCTACAACCACCCGCTTGCCGACGCGCAGGCGATCGTCGAATGGGTGAAGTCGACGGGCCTGAAACCGTTCCTCGATCCGCTGGATTCCGACGAACGGGCGATGTTCCTCGAAAGCTACACGGCCAAGATCGCCAAGGCCTATCCGAAAACGGCTAGCGGCAAGGTGCTTTTGCGCTTTCCACGCATCTTCATCGTTGCCAAGCGGGCCTGATTATCCA
>NZ_RZRR01001496.1:0-639 GCF_003998555.1 Mesorhizobium sp. M7A.F.Ca.CA.002.09.1.1
ACTGTCGTGCGTCTGCCAAAGCTGGCGACTCCGTCGTGAAGCGTGCCGTCGGCGCGGCGGAAGCGGACGGCATAGATGCCCTCCCTGAGTGCGGCTTCAGCCGACAGCCTCATATTCGCGGTTGGAAAGCCAAGGGTGCGGCCAAGCTGCTGTCCGCCGACCACCTCGCTTTCGACGGTGAACCGGTAGCCGAGCAGACCGGCGGCTTCAGCCACTTCACCCTCGCCCAGCAATCCGCGGATACGGCTGGACGACACCACCTCGGCGCCCTCGTCCCGGAACGCGTCGACGAGCGTGACGCCGAAGCCGTGACGCTCGCCGGCCGCCATCAGGTAGGCCGGGCCGCCCTGACGATCCTTGCCGAAATGGAAGTCGAACCCGGTTACGGCGTGAGTAATGCCGAGGTTCGTTTCCAGCACATCCGTCACGAACGCTTCCGCCGACAGCGAGGCGAAGTCGCGCGTGAACGGCTGCTCGACGAGCGCGGCAAAGCCCAGCAGCGACAGCAGCCGCGCCTTCATCGGCGGCGGCGTCAGCACGAACAACGGGATATCAGGCCTGAAGATCTTGCGCGGATGCGGTTCGAATGTCAGCACCAGGGCCGGCACGCCGCGCCGTCCTGCCTCCGCCGAGGCTCGC
>NZ_RZRR01001497.1:0-638 GCF_003998555.1 Mesorhizobium sp. M7A.F.Ca.CA.002.09.1.1
CCTATCGATAGGAACAATGTAGAGAGTGGCGGCTGCCCCGGTCGGCTATCCGCAGCAAATTTCAAGGCGATCCGCGATGCTCCGACAAATCTCCGAAGATGTCCGCGTCAATCTGAAGGACCGGCTGCGGGAAGTCCGCGAAATCATCCGCCAGAGCCGCCATGACGGCAGCGGCGATGCCAGCATCCTGCGCGAAGCAACCAGCCATCTGCCGCCGTTTCCAGGCAAGGGCATCGAAGGCCTGCTCAGCCATGCCGCGAGTGCCGTCGACGAAGCACTGTCGATCGCCGAAGCTTTCGTCCCGCATGAGCGCCCGATCAAGGTGGACGGCACCACGGTGAAGGGCCTCGGCACCTATTTCCCGGTCGGCAACGAGGATCGCCAACTGGACGCCGAGCGCCTGTTCCGGCGCGATATGTATTATCTGACCAAAGCGGTGCTTGCCGGCCTGAACATCGACAATGCCCGCATCCACGAAGCCGATTTCGCGGCCGTCCATGCCACGATGCGCAAGCGGCATGGCGATCTCCTGGCCGCATTGGCCGCGCCGGGTGCCGGACTGCAGGCAATCGCGGCCACCTGCTCGGCGCTGCTGGTCGAGTGCCTCAATCAGCGTCCCGTTCGCTTTGCCGAGACCG
>NZ_RZRR01001498.1:0-638 GCF_003998555.1 Mesorhizobium sp. M7A.F.Ca.CA.002.09.1.1
CGGCCATTTGCCGTGCTTAAGTCCGCATGATGGTGGCCTCTTCCGACGTTTGGCTAGCCGTCGTCAAGCCGTGCTAGCGGTCGCCGGTCAACGCGGCGCGTAACGCCTGGATCTGCCGGTTCAGCGCATCGAGCTCAGTCAGCGTCATGCCCGAGCGTTCGACCAAGGCTTCGTTCAGGCAGTTGCATTGGACAAGCAGTGCGCGCCCGGCTGATGTCAGATCAACCTGCACCTGGCGCTCGTCGGTCTGGCTGCGCTGGCGGGTCACCAGCCCGGCCTGCTCCATTCGCTTCACCAGCGGCGTGACGGTGCTCGATTCCAAAGCGAGCCGATGGGCGATGGTGCCGACCGACATGCCGTCGGCCTCTCCAAGCGCGTTCAACACCAGGTACTGGGGATAGGTGATGCCCATCTCGTCCAGCATCGGCTTGTAGGTGCGGTTGATGGCCATGCTGGTGGCATAGAGCGTGAAACAGAGCTGATTGTCCAACGGGAGAGGCACGGCGCATTCCTTTTGCCAATGTGGGCATCAAATCGATACCACGAAAAATGATATCGCGATACATATTTTTGTGGACAAGGGTTTTAGGCCGCGTTAGCTATATCGATATCGCGATATTGTTTATCGCGAAAGTAAC
>NZ_RZRR01001499.1:0-638 GCF_003998555.1 Mesorhizobium sp. M7A.F.Ca.CA.002.09.1.1
AATCCACTCCCCATCGCCGCGCGCATCCTGCTCGCAATCGAAGCCCTGCCCGGCCGCCTGACCGATGTGCACGCTCCGGCAATCGTCACCGTTGGCAGCCTGCGCGCAGGCGAAGCCTTCAACACCATCCCCGATACGGCGTTTCTGACCGGCACCGTGCGCACCTTCGACCATCAGGTTCAAAAGACGCTGGAGACGGCAATCCGCCGCATCGCGAAAAACGAGGCTGAAGCTTTTGGCGCCAGCGTCGACATTCTCTATGAAACGCCCTTCGCGCCGACGATCAACACCCCGGCGCAAGCCGATGCGATGATCGCGATTGCGAACGAGGTGATGGGACCGGAACGTCTCGTCGTCGATCCGCCTCCCGAGATGGGCTCGGAAGATTTCTGCTACATGTTGGAACAGCGGCCGGGCTGCTATTTCTTGCTCGGCCAGGCCGACGATGCGCATCAGGCTGCGGCTCACGACACCAACTACGACTTCAACGACGCAATCCTGCCGATTGGCGCCAGCCTTTGGGTCAGGCTGGTGGAGCGCCGCCTGTCGGCCAGAGGCGCATCGTGATGCAACTGACGGAAAAGGACATTGTTTGGCGAAGCCATTGGCTGCGGCAGGTCCTGCCCGAGGACCCAGAC
>NZ_RZRR01001500.1:0-636 GCF_003998555.1 Mesorhizobium sp. M7A.F.Ca.CA.002.09.1.1
CGCTGACATATCGCGACAGCCGCTGGGCAGAAGCTGATGTTGCCGTGTTGGTGGAGGTCATCGAGCATCTCGACGAAGACAGATTGCCCCTAATCGAACGTGTTGTCTTCGGCGAGACGGCGCCCAAAACCGTGATCGTGACCACGCCCAACGCCGATTATAACGCCTTGTTTCCCAATCTGGCTCCCGGCGCCTTTCGCCATCCGGATCACCGTTTCGAATGGAGCCGCGTTCGGTTTGAAGCCTGGGCGGCCCGGATCGGCAAGGCCTATGGCTACAGCGCCGCATTCAGCGACATCGGAGCCGTGCACCCAGTCCTGGGGGCGCCGACACAGATGGCGGTGTTCACCCGATGAGAGAGCCCGACAAGACCGATCTCGCCATCCCTGACTTCGCCCTGGTCGTGCTGATCGGATCGACGGGATCAGGCAAGTCGACCTTCGCCGCCAGGCACTTCCTGCCGACAGAAATCATCTCCTCGGATCGCTGCCGCGCGCTAGTCAGCGACAACGAGACTGATCAGGATGTCTCGGCAGATGCCTTCGATTTGGCGCGCGAGATTGCCAGCAAACGGCTCAAGTATCGCAAGCTGGCCGTCATCGATGCCACCAACGTGCGAGCCGCTGACCGCAAGGC
>NZ_RZRR01000149.1:0-8269 GCF_003998555.1 Mesorhizobium sp. M7A.F.Ca.CA.002.09.1.1
GTTCCATTCTGGCCGGTCCTCCGGGGACCGGCCATTTTCGTGCCCTTCACCCTCGACGCCAGGCAAACCGCCGTCCCGGCGGCGCCGCTATGGTTTTTGCCAAAGAGCCGCGCTATCCCTTGGCCACCGGGGGATAGTCATGGCCGACGAGCAAAAAGGGTTTCGCCTGTCGCGGCGATTGCTGCTGGGTGCGGCTGTCGTCGGCGGCGCGGTGCTGTGGGGCGGCAACACGGTGGCGCGGCTGGCACGCGGACCTTCGGGGCCGAAGAACGCAGGACGGATAGCCGATATAGACGGCTTCGCGCTGCCTCTGAAGCCGCTGGACAATGCGCCGGCCTTCGATGCGTCACTGCCCTGGTCGGCAAAGGGTGGTGACATCAACGATGCCAGCGGCCTGTCGATGACGCCGGTCTACGGCGTGGTCGAGGTCAGCGGGGACGAGCACATCGCCAAGGCCCTGGCCTTCGCGCGTGCCAATGGGCTGAAAATATCGCTGGCCGCCATCCGCCATTCCATGGGCGGGCATGCCTTCGACGACAACGCGCTGGTGCTCGACCTCAGAAAGTTCAACAGGGTCACCGTCGATGCGGCGGCCAAGACCATGACCCTGCAGCCGGGCGCGCGCTGGCATGACATCCAGAACCTTCTGCATCCGCACTTCGCGGTGAAGGCGATGCAGTCGACCGACATCTTCTCGGTCGGCGGTTCGCTGTCGGCCAATGCGCATGGCATGGACCACCAGGCGGGTTCGGTGGCGGGCTCGATCCGCTCGATGCGGGTGATGCTGGCCGACGGTTCGGTGACGACCTGCTCGCCGACCGAGAACACCGATCTGTTCCGCCACGTCGTCGGCGGTTACGGCCTGTTCGGCGTGGTGCTGGAGGCGACGCTCGACATCGTCGACAACGCCGTCTACCGCACCTCGCGCGAAATCATCAAATCGGACGATTTTCCGGAATTCTTCGCCAAGGTGCTGGAGCCGAACAAGGATATCGGCCTGTTCTACGGCCATCTGTCGACGGCGCCCGGCAATTTCCTCGAGGACATGATCGTCTACCGTTACGACAAGGTGGCCGAGCGGCCGCCGGCCGATCAGCCCGAGATCGGCGAACCGGGATCGGTCGGGTTGAAGCGGGTGATCATCAACCTGGCGAAATGGGGCAGCCTGTTCCAGGAATTGAAGTGGTTCACCGAAAAGACACTGGAGCCGAAATTCGAAAGCTGCACGGTGGCGCGCACCTCGGCCATGGCCGAGGGCGAGGCCTGTCTCGTCACCCGCAACAACCCGATGCACGATTCGGTGCCCTATCTGTTCAACGATCAGATGGAAGAGACCGACATCCTGCACGAATATTTTATTCCGCGTGCCGCCTATGTCGAATTCATCGCGGAAGCGCGCGAGATCCTGCGCAAGCAGACGCTGCCGGTGCTCAATGCTTCGGTGCGCATCGTCCACAGGGAGGATGTGGCGCTGACCTACGCGCCGGAGCCGGCCTATTCGCTGGTGCTCTACGTCAACCAGCCGACCGATGCCGACGGCAATGCCAGGATGCGGGCGCTGACGCGGGCGCTGATCGACGTGACGATCAAGCATGGCGGGCGCTTCTTCCTGCCTTACCAGCTGCATTATACGGCCAGGGAATTGCTGGCCTCCTATCCCGAACTGCCGGCCTTCCTGGCGGCGAAGCGGCAGTATGACCCAACGGAACTGTTTTCCTCGACCTTCTACCGTGCCATCAAGGCGCTGAGCGGGGTGTCGTAAGAAGCAGGAGAACAGCCATGCGGATGGTATCGGCGGCGGCACTCACCCTCATCGCGCTGTGCGCCGGACCGGCCGGAGGCGAGGATCTCAAGGCCTTCAAGCTGACCATCGACGGCGTGACGGTCGATATCGATCCCGGCGAGAGCGCCGATGTGACGCTGCCCGGCGGCAAGCAGAGCAAGGTGACGCTCGCGCGCAACGACTTCGCTACCTTTTCCGGCAGCGATTTTTCCTTCGTCCACCCCAGCGGCATTTCGGTGACCAAGACCGATCTCGGCGATGACATCACGCAGTATCTGATGGCCTCGGCGCTGGGCACGATCGTCGTCGTGCAGGAGTATGGCGCCATGAATCCGGTGTCGCTCAACCAATTGATGCTGCAGGAGATGACCAGGCAATCGGTGCAGGCCGGCGCCAAGCTGACGCAGGGGCCGACCACGCGCAAACTCGCCGACGGCAAGGAATTGACCGGGATCCGGGCCGAGGTGAAGACACGCACCGACACCGCCGATTTCGAGATCGTCGGCTTCGGCCTGGCCGATCGGGGGCTGCTGTTCATCACCCGCATTGCCGGCGAGGATGCAGCGACCGAAAAGCCGCTTGTCGACAAGTTCTGGCAGAGCCTGAAAGTCAGGTTCAGGCCGGACTAGGATCGTGTCTCAGTTTGGATTTCGGCTGGGGTTTTGCGTAACGGCGGCTCAAGTTATTCTGAAGACCCCGGGTTGGAGATCCTGCAGCATGGCGAAGCTCATTTTCAGAATGAACCAGTCACTCGACGGCTATGTCGACCACCAGAAAATGCCGTCGGGCCCGACGATCTTTCGTCACTGGATAGAGCAAGTGCGCAATTTGAGCGGCAGTGTGTACGGTCGCGGCATGTACGAGGTCATGCGCTATTGGGACGAAGACAGTCCTGAGTGGAGCGCGGAGGCGCATGAATTCGCGGCGGCGTGGCGGAGCCAACCGAAGTGGGTTGTGTCGCGCTCTCTGAAGTCGGCCGGCCCTAACGCAACACTTGTCGCGGATGACGTCGAGGCGGTGATACGCGGGCTTAAGGCTAAGCTCGTCGGGGAGATTTCAGTTTCTGGACCAGGCCTGGCACGAAGCCTGACCGACCTTGGTCTTGTAGATGCGTACCAACTCTACCTCCATCCGTTCGTGCTTGGTCATGGCAAGCCATTCTTCGCCGGCCCCCGGCCGCCGCTTCGCTTTGTGGCCAGCGATTTGATTGGCGACGACGTGATCAGGTTGACCTATGTGCCTGCCTGATCACGCGGTCGTCGAACCGAGACGCCAGCGGGCCTACAGCCCCTTCGGCACCAGTCCGGCCAGCCAGTTCACAGAGCGCTTCGCGGCGTCGGCGGTTGCCGAGGCGGCGCGGCCGAGATCGGTCTTGACCACGGCGTAGCCGTTCTTGGTGCGATAGAGCACACCGGTTCCGCCATCGACCACCTGTTCATAGGCAACGGGCCGGGCGGCGTCGGCTTCCATGGCGGTCGTCGGCGAACCGACCGAGACGCTCGGCCGGTGGCTGAGTTCCGGCGGCAGCGGGCTTTCGGTTCTGACGACGCGGCTGGCGGGCTTCAATTCCGGGCGCGATGCGGTCGCGGCCAGCTGCGAAGAGGACGACGAACCCTTCGTGCGGCAAATGCCGGAGACGAGCGGATAGTTGAAATTGCGCTCGTGCAGCATCTGGCTCTTCATCGCCGCTTCGCACTCGGCGACGGTCGACCATTTGGCCGGCGTCTCGCCGATATATTCGCAAAGCTTGGCGTCGCAGTCGCAGCCGACAATGGTCATGGCGACAAGGGCGGTCTTGATCACGGTCTTGTCCCTTCGAGATGCCCCCCGGCAGCCCTTCCATTTCTTCCCATTCCTTCGCGCGCGAACAAGGCGGGATTTGGCCGCGATTGTGGAATGGGCGTGGCGGAGCCCAGGAAATGCCTAATCTTGGCCGGGCGTGACCGAAAGGCCTCAGTAATCGTAGACGTGTTCGAGCCTGGCGCCGGACTTGATCAGCGCCGGCAGCACGAGATGCAGTTTGCGCACGGCAACGATCATGCCGGTGCGGCGCGTGGATTGATCGGCCGGCAGCGGATAGCTGAACAGGATGTGCATGCCTTCGGGAATGGCGATCGTATCGGTGGAGAGCACCGTGGCCATGATCTCGTCATTGCCGCCGATCTCGACGAAGGAGACGCCCTTGTCGATCAGGCGCAGGATCATTTCGGTGAAGACCTGATAGCGCCTGGTGACGAAGATGGTGCCGTCAGCGCCCATGTCGCGTTCGAGCAAGGTGTCGGGCTCGTTGCGCGTGGCTTCGCCGACGGGCCCCTTGGCCCAGACATGGATGTCGAGCAAGGCGGGGTCCATCGTGGCAGCGAGGGCCTTTTTTATCAGGTCGGCATAGCCCTGCTTGATGGTGTCGGCGAGGCCGAACGCCAGCTTGCGTTCGCTGGTGCGGACGGAGCTGTCGCCCGGCACCGGCTGCACGGCAAACAGGCCGGCACGCTTGTCGGCATACGGGAACTGATACCAGGGCACCTGGTCGAGAAACGCGGCATAGTCCGCCGCGACCTTGGCCTGATAAATGTCGGCGGCGGTGCGCTTGGCCGTTGTCGCCTCGGTGATGCGGCCGACCGTGTTCTCATAGGCCCACTGCAATATATGCTCGATCGAGTGGCTGGTGCCGATGATGACCAGCATCTGGTGGTTGGCATAGTTGAATTTGTAGGGAGCGCTGGCGCGGATGACCATGGCGTAGTCCTGCCAGAAGCGGCCGATATAGGACCAGTAGGGGAAGCCGCTCGGCTGGTCCTTGTCGACGAAGCCGGCATATTCGCGTGCGGCGTAGACGATCGCCCATTCCGGATAGGTGAGGAAGGTTGATTCCTCCGGCCGCTGGTAGCCGGGGATCTCGGCGCGGACCTTGTCGGCCAGCGCCTTGGGCGGGGCGCCGTCGGCAATGCCGGGCAGCGGCGTCTTGTCGAGCGACGACGTCGTCAGGAAGCCGTAGCTCAGCCCGGCGATCGGGATGAGGATGACGACGACGATCAGCCAGAGGATCGTCTTGATGAGGCGCTTCAGCCAGCGGAACAGGAACATGCCCGATCAGGCCGTGGCGAAGTGGTCGTGTACGCGCCTGGCTAGCCGGAAGCCGACATAGACGGCGAAGCCGCCGATGACGATGTGCGGCAGGTTGGCGAAGAAGCGGGCCGGGAATTCGATATCGTTGAGAGAGCGGAAGCCGTTGATGAAGATACCGGCATCGAGGCAGCCGGAACCGGTGACCAGCCCGAGCACGCCGTCGAAAAGGTAGACCGAGCCGAACAGCTTGAAATAGAACACTGCCTGGCGGTGCGAGATGAAGGCGGCGGCCAGCGCCCAGACGCCGGAGAAGGCGTGCAGCAGATCATCGTACCATTGCAGCGAGAACAGGCCGAACAGATTGCCGTCGGCATCGTTGAAGGCCGGTATGTAGCCGATGGCGACGACGCCGAAGAATAGGAAGGCATAGGCAACGGCAAGCTTCTGGACGAGCGTCATGAAGTATCCCCCTTCTACAAGCCCATTTGTAAACGCTACTCTGCCGGCCGCCTGACGCGGTTTTCTGCGCTTCCGATGCTCACGGACTCAAAGGTCCGCTGCGCTTCGGTTCTCGAAAACCACGCCATCCGACTCGGCAGAGCGCGTTTTCAAACGGGCTCTGACCAGGCGATACTAACCGATTTTAGCGCGTGGAGAAGCGGCGCTCGCAAGATCGCCGCCAAAGGGCATCGGGGGGCCAAAAAGACAGTCGGCGCCGGGATTTCTCCCAGCGCCTCCCTGTCAGATCAGGACACGGTCGCGGCAGCAACTTCCGTAAAGTCGTCGCGCCTTGCCGGCCTTGATTTTGACGGTCCTGCCAGTCCGCCGCCCGAGAGCAGCGTCCGTTCGGGACCACGCCGGTCTCCACCCTTGCGAGCTTTGCCCTGCGCACCATCGAAGGTTTTTGCCGTCCTTCATGGCAGCATCGGTCCGCCGTCGGCGTTGGCACGCTTTCCGCGGCCCCGTAGGTCTCGGCTCCGTCCCTCGAAACAGGCAAGCCTGCTCTCGCTTCGGGCCGTACGGGCCTCAGGAAATCCGCCTTTCACTTCGCCTTTCGGCTTGATGATCGGTAGCCGCCTGAGATGGGTTTAATGTACACCGAGTAAGGGTCCTGGGGAATGGCCGCTGCCCTGTGGATAGCGGGATTACCGGGGATCGTTAGCCACAAACCGGGGAATTCGAGCGCCGGCTGCTTTAGACAGCCCGCCCGCTTTTTTGCGTACGAGCCGACAGCGCCCCTTGCTCCGCCGGTGGTCGCGGGCTTCAATGCCGGCAAAGGATCGGACCTGCATGTCCGGCGCCGGGGAGGGCGGGTATTTTGAAAGTCGGAGTGGTTCTCAACCCGATTGCCGGTGGCGGCCGGCTGAAACGGCATTGGCCTGATGTTGCCGTGTCGCTGAAAAAGCATTTCGGCGAATTCGAGCTGCGCGAAACGCAGGCCGAAGGCGATGCCGAAAGGCTGGCAATCGATCTCGCAATGATTGGCTTCGATCTGGTGATTGCGGCCGGCGGTGACGGCACCGCCAGCGAAGTGGCCGACGGGCTTCTGCAGGCGGCCCAGGAGAGCGGCCGGATCACTGAACTTGGCCTGTTGCCGTGCGGCACCGGCATCGATTTCGCGCGCGGGCTCGGCCTGCCGAAAGAGGTGGATGCCGTGCTGAAGCGGTTGGCCGAAGCCAAGGGTCGCAAGGTCGATGCCGGGCGCATCGGCTACATCGACGATCACGGCGCGCTGGCCAGCCGGCACTTCATCAACATCGCCAGTCTCGGCCTGTCCGGCGCCACCGACCGCGCCGTCAATGCCGACAAGCGCAAGGGCAGGATGTCGGCCAAGGCACTGTTCCTGTGGCGCACCGTGGTGGAGTTCATCCGCTACCGTTTTCAGGACGTCAGGATCACGGTCGATGACGGCGCACCCGTCGAAGCGCGCATGGCGCTGGTGGCGGTCGCCAATGGAAAGTTCTTTGGCGGCGGCATGATGATCGCGCCGGATGCCGACCTGACCGACGGGCAGTTCGACATCGTCATCCTGCGCGCCGCCGGCAAGCTGAAGCTGATCTGGGACATCCGGCTGCTCTATGGCGGCCGGCACCGCAACCATCCGGCGATCACCATCCTGCGCGGCAGGAAAGTGGTGGTCGAGCCGCTCGGCGATGCGTCAGAGAATGGCGCCCTGGTCGATATAGACGGCGAGTCGCCGGGACGCATACCCGCGACCTTCGAGATCCTGCCGGGTGCATTGACGCTCAGATACTGAATCAAGCCGTTGACAGATTGATTCAGATGAATCCGCCCATCAATCCAACGTCCTGAAATCGCTTGATAACTGGCTGATGTCAGAGTTCCAGCTTGGCCGGAAAACCGGGCGCGCGCAGGTCGGTATCGACGGCATCCTCGAGCAATTTGACGATCTGGGTGGACCAGGCGCTGCCGCCATATTCCTGTTTGCCCATCTGGAAAATCTCACTCACAAGCGGCGCCAGTTGGAGCGGCAGTCTGAATTCCCTGCCCATCGCCAGCGCGAAGCCGAGGTCCTTCAGCGCCAGGTCCATGGTGAAGCCGATGTCGTAGGAGCCGTTGAGAATGAGCTGGCTTTCGGTCTCGTGGACGAAGCTGTTGCCGGAGGAGGCTGAGATGGCATGGTAGGACTGGGCGAGGTCGAGCCCGCCTTGTTTGGCCAACATCAGCGCCTCGCCGGCGGCGACGAGATGGATGAAGGCGAGCATGTTGGTGATCACCTTGATCACCGCCGCCGAGCCGACCGGACCCATCAGGAACGACTTTGCGCACATCGCCTCGATGGCCGGCCGATGACGTTCGTAGAGCGCTGGATCGCCGCCGACCAGCGCGGTGATCTTGCCAGCCGCCGCCAGATGCACGCCACCGGTGACCGGGCATTCCAGCGTCTCGACGCCCCTGGCCGAGGCGAGGGCCGCAAGGCGAAGAATCTCGTCGCGGCCGTTGGTGGACATCTCGATCCAGGTGCCGCCTTGGGGTAGGCCCTCCAGCAATCCGCCGGGTCCGGCCAGCACCGCTTCGCTGACCTTGGGCGAAGGCAGGCACGTGATGGCATTGCCGGCCCAGGCGGCGGCCTCGGCCGGGCTGCTCGCGGCAGTGGCGCCGAGCGCCACCAGGCGCTCGACGGCGGCCGGATCGCGGTCGAGGACGGTGACGGCAAAGCCGTTGCGGATCAGGCTGGCGGCAAGGTTTCCGCCGAGATGGCCAAGCCCGATGAAGGCGTAGCTCTTGCTCACGGCATCAGCGGGGTCTGCATCATCTGCAGATGCAGGTCCTTGCCCGTATAGGGGTGCGCGTCGCAGACCGCTTCGTTCAACTCGACGCCGAGGCCGGGCTCCTTCGAGGGGACGACGTTGCCGTCCTGCCACTCGATCTTCTTCTTCAAGAGCGTGGCATGGAAAC
>NZ_RZRR01000014.1:0-15549 GCF_003998555.1 Mesorhizobium sp. M7A.F.Ca.CA.002.09.1.1
GTTCGTAGGTGGTGCCGGCGGTCGGTCCCGCCGATGTAAGCTGCGAGGACAGGATCAGGCCGGCAATGGCGGCGCAGATGCCCGACAGCACATAGACGGAAATCTGCACTGTCTTGACCGGAACGCCGGAGAGTTCGGCCGCGCGTTCATTGCCGCCCGAGGCGTAGAGCCAGCGCCCGAAAGCGGTGCGGTTCAGGACGATGCTGCCAATGAGCGCGATGACCACGAGAACCACGACGCCCGTCGGCACGCCGAACAAGCGGTTGAAGCCAAGCGCATCGAAGCCGGTGTTTCCGAGCTCCGGCTTGCCGCCGAGATTGTTGTAGGTCAGGCCGCTGGTCATCAGCAGCGCCAGGCCGCGCGCCATGTACATGACGCCGAGGGTGGCGACGAAAGCTGGAACCTTGAAGCGCGCGATGAGCACGCCGTTGATCAGCCCGACGACGGCGCCCAGCATGCAGGCCAGCACCGCGACCACCCACACCGGCGGATAGAGAACGACGCCCAGCCAACTCAGCGTCACCCCTTGCATCAGGAAGCCGGCAACGACGCCGGCCAAGCCCAGCGTCGACCCCACCGACAGATCGATGCCGCCATTGAGGATGACAAGCAGCATGCCGATCGCGAGGATTCCGAAGATGGCGACATGCGAGGCCATGGTCAGGAAATTCGCCACCGAGAGGTAGTAGGGCGACAGGATCGAAAAGACGACGATGATGACGATCAGGGCAAAGAAAGCGCGGCCCTCGAGCAGCAGCTTGGCGAGATCGAAGCCTTCGCTCGCGCTTGGACTGGACTGTTTTCTGGCCTGGCTGACATCGGTCATGGTGTGGGCTCCGAAATTCCTGGTGATCAGGCGACCACGGCTTCGCCCGAGGCGGCCATGATCTGCTCTTTGGTGGCATTGGCGCCGAATTCGGCTGAAATCCTGCCGCGGCGCATGACGACGATGCGGTGGGCAATGCTGAGGCATTCGTTGACCTCAGAGGTCGAGAAGACGACGGCAAGGCCCTGCGCAGCGCGTTCGCTCAGCAAGCGGAAGACTTCGGCCTTGGCGCCGACATCGATGCCGCGGCTCGGCTCGTCGAGAAGGATAACCTTGGGATTGGTCGTCAGCATCTTGCCGATGACGACCTTCTGCTGATTGCCGCCCGACAGCGATCCGATCATGGCGTTGCCGCCAGCGGTCTTGACGGTCACCTTGCGGATCGAGTCTTCGACCAGCTCTCGCTCTCTGGAACGAGACAGAAACAGGCCCCTGGCGAACGCTTCGATGCTGGCGAGCGAAAGATTACGACCGACGGTCATCGTCTGCACCAGCCCGTCGCGCTGCCGGTCCTCGGGGACCAGCACAAGCCCTCTGGAGATACGCTGGGCAATGCTCAGCCCCGAGACGTCCTCGCCTTCCAGCAGCGCCCGCCCGCCCGCCATCGGCACTCGTCCGGCGACGGCCTCCAGCAATTCCGTGCGCCCGGCACCCATCAGCCCGTAGATGCAGACGATCTCGCCTGCTCGCACGTCCAGCGACAGGTGATCGACGACGGAATAACCTGAGCCCGAAGTGTCGACGACGCTGACATCCTCGATCGATAGGGCGACTTCGCCGAATTCATGGCCGGTCGGCGGCGAGCCGAGATCGAAATTCTCGCCGACCATGTTGCGCACGATCCATTCGAGATCGATATCCCGGGCTTCGGCCGTCGCGGTAATCGCGCCATCGCGCAGGACAACGGCATAGTCGGTGATCTGCAGCGCCTCTTCGAGGTGATGCGATATGTAGACGATGGAGACGCCGCGGCTGGTCAGATCGCGGATCACCTTGAACAGAACTTCCACCTCGGTTGCGCTGAGCGCGGAGGTCGGCTCGTCCATGATGAGGATGCGCGAATCGACCGACAGTGCCCGGGCGATCTCGACGATCTGCTGTTGGCCGAGGCGCAGATCCTCGACCAGGGTCATCGGATCGATGTCCTCCTCGAGATCAGCCATCAGAGCGCGCGCCTGGCGTTGCTCCTCGGCGAAGTCGAGGCCGGTCCTGGTGCGCAGTTCGCGGCCCATGAAGATGTTGTCGCGAACGCTGAGGTTGGGCGCCAGGCTGAGTTCCTGGTGGATGATCGAGATGCCGCGATCGCGCGCGTCCGAGGACGAAGAAAAGCTGACGAGATTGCCGTCGAGCACGATGTCGCCGGATGTCGGCGTGACCACGCCGGAGAGGATCTTCATCAGCGTCGACTTGCCGGCGCCATTCTCTCCGAACAGCGTGGTGACCTTGCCGCGATGGATGTCGAAATTGACGCCCTTGAGCGCATGGACGCCGCCATACGACATGACGATGTTGCGCGCCGAAAGCACGGCGTCGCCAGTCGCGGGTCCGGTGTCGGCAGTCGGTTTCATTTGACGTCCAGCCTCACGGGGGTGACGAGCCAGCTCTTCGGGTTGACCAGCTTGAATGCGCCGACCACCGATATGGTCTTGCCGGTCAAGGTGCTCGTATCGACCTTGGCCAGGACTTCCTTCTTCATCTCATTGTTCAGCGCCGAACCGGCGTCCTGGTACTCAATCTGGTTGGTGAACTGGCCGAATGTGATCTTGCCCGTGGCGTCACGCAGTTCCGTCCCGTTGATTGCCGGTCCCGTCTGCACGCGGATCATCAACGTATCTGGCACGCCGTCGACGGCGACCTTGTAGATGCCAGATTTTCCTTCGCCGACGACGCCGGTGAACTTGACTGAAATGACCGGTCCGACGCCCGCAGGCACACCGTATTCCTTTTCCGCCGTTGCCCTGTCCTTGGCAATCGCCGTCGCCACCGTCACCGCGTCGGCGGCGCGTGCCTCGACATCGGCCTGCACCTTGGGAAATTCCGACTTGCCGTAGTCAGCGGCGGAAAACACGGCGCTGCGAACGTCGCCTGCCGACCCTATCCTGACCACGTTGGTATCGAGCGCCATGGCGCCGAGCAGGACGACAACCGCGGCGCTGGCAAGTGCCCGACGCAGGGCGGGCGAGGCAGGCCTGGTCGATGCAGTGGCGGCTTTCGCGCTCATGACGCAACCGCCAGCAAGGCTGATCCGCGCTTGTCACGCATTTGGCGATCCTCCGTTCATATGGCGCTTCGCGCCATTGGGTTTGTTCTGTTCGACAAGGGCACGAGCGGTGGATTCGTCGGTGATCAGGCCGCTCAGATAGCGGCTTTCGAGCACCGCTTTGATAGCGCGTATTTTCACTTTGCCGCCGGCGACGGCGACGATCCGGCGGCCCTTCAACTGGTCCCGCGGGAGTGCCAGGATTCTTTCCGACAGCGCCGTTTCCACTGGGCGTCCCTGGTCGTCGAAGAAGTGGGCGAGCAGCTCGCCGACGCCGCCATCGCGTTTGACCTCATCGATTTCGGAATGTTCGATCATGCCGGTGGCGACCAGCGAAGCTTCCCGCTCGGCGGTCCCTATGCCGACGAACATCAGGTCGGACCGGCTTGCGAGGTCGAAGACATCGCTGATGCCGCGCTGCCCAAGCAGCACCTCACGGTCCTCCGCGGTGTTGGCGACAAAAGGCACCGGCATCACATAGGCCTGCGCGCCGGTCCGCTCGGCCAGCCGATGCATGACGTCGTGCGGGTTGGCCGCGAACTTGCGCGTCACACCGCCAAGCAGCGAGACGAAACGGATATGGGCGGCGGCGGTGCGCGTCAGATACTCGACGCTTGCGGCAAGGGTACGGCCGTGGCCGACGCCGATCAGCATGTCCTCGCCGCGATCGATCTCCCGCTTCAGAAACTGAGCGCCGGCGATGCCAAGCGCCTTCAGCGGCAGCTCGTCCTGATCGAGATCCGGAACGACCTCGCAGTAATCGAGCCCGTAAGCATTGATCAGCTGCTGCTCGAGGTCGATGCATTCGCCGACGTCGCCGTCGATGATCACCCTGACCAGGCCATCCTGGGTGGCCCGCGTGATGAGCCGATGCGCCTTGAGGCTGGTCAGGCCGAGCCGCTTGGCCACCTGGGCCTGCGTCAGACCCCCGGCATAGTGAAGCCAGGCCGCGCGGGTGGCGAGGCTGGACTCATGATCGCGGTTAGCGGTTCCGCCGGATTTCAAGCCATCTCCTCCCTGAGATGATATTATTATCTTTGTGTGCAAAAATTTTCACATCCCTGCATCGCTGTCAATCCCCCGCCGGGTTGGGCGCATGCACATGCGGGCAATTCACAGGTCTCGCCCTTCCCGAAACGCCGGTCTGCCGGCATTCGGCGGGCAACATCGACCTATTAGGAGGTGAGCATGTTACTCGATCATACAGTTGTGTTAATTTAACGTCAATCTATGTTACCTCACGCCTAAGCCAGCAGAATTGCATGGCCATCGGCTATCCAGATTTTCTTCTAACTAGCTGTTTTTCAGGGATAATATCTAATATCGGCAAAATCCCAATCCGCCTGTGAGTTGGGCGATTTGCGGATGCGGCGCATCCATGGGCAAACCAACCGGATTGCCTTGTGAAGAGCATCGGTGACGGACTGATCAACCCAGCCGCATCAGGTTCCGGTCCTCGAGTTCCACAATTGCGGCCTCGACTTCCCTTGCAAGGCGCCCGGCGCTCCAGCCCAGCGCCTGTCCGGCAATCGCCGCAATCGCCTGCAGGTCGCGGCCTGTCAGGGAGCCTGATATCGCCAAGGTGCTGCGGCGCATGACGATGTCGGCCAGATGTTCGACGAACTCGTTGCGGACGATGTAGTCGATTTCCGATTTGCTGTAGCTTTCTGAATCCGGCAGTCGGCCCTCATCATCCGGCTCATGCGTGGCGATCTGCGTGGCTCTGGTGCCGTATCGCGACAGCAGCGCATCGAGACGCCGTTCCTCAGCGCCCGTCTTCGAGCGAGCCAGAGCCAGCCAACTTGCTCGCGCTGCGGCATTGGTCGGGAAATCCCTGCCGCCGCCGATCGGCATGGCTTGCGTCGTCACCTTGCGGCTGTGCTGCAGGCGGCCGAGCACGGTGTCGGCGACTTCCTCGGCAAAGCCGCGAAAGGTCGTCCACTTGCCGCCGACCAGCGAGATGACCGCGAAAGGTCTGTTCCGATCCGGCTCGGCGACCGGCGCGGAGTGGTCACGGCTGATCAGCCCGGGCAGCGATGCATCGGAGGCCGGCAGCGGCCTGATGCCGCTATAGGCGTAGACGATCTGGTCGCGCTCGAACGCCATTCCCGGCAGCAGAGTCCGCACGCTGTCGAGCAGGTACTCGACTTCGTCGGGCTCGCAGCGCACCGCGTCGGGATTGTCGGCCTTGATGTCGGTGGAGCCGACCAGCGCCAGGCCGAGATAATCGTAGATGAGGCAGATGCGGCCGTCATCGGCTTCGAAATAGAGCATGCGCCCGGCCAGGCTTTTGACCAGTTCGTCATGCTTGAGCAGGACGTGCGAGCCCTTGGTGCCGCCGATCATCTTCGACGGCGCGCCAAGCAATTCGTTGACATCGTCGATCCACGGACCGGCGGCGTTGACCACCAGCTTCGGCCGCACCGAAAAGGCCGCGCCGTTTTCCGGCTGGAAGGTCAGTACCCCATCGGCGGACTTGACCAGCGCCGTATAGTTCGCGCTGGCCGAGGCCGCGTTTGCCTGCCGCCCATCGAGGATCAGTTCAAGCACGAGCCTTTCGGGGTGGCTTATCTTGGCGTCGTAGTAGGTGCCGGTGGCGACGATCGAAGGATTGAGCGCCGGCATCCCGCTGAGCGCCTGGCGCCGCCCGACCATGCGGTGGCGCGGCATGACCTGGTTTCGCGAGCCGTAGAAATCATAGATCATCAGGCCGATCTTGATCAGGATGGCGCCGCGGCTGCGCGGTGCGCTGGTCGAGCCGAACAGCGTCCGCAAGGCCGCCAACATGCCCTTGCTCCAGGAAAAGATCGGGATGACGGTCGGCAGCGGGCTGACATAGTGCGGCGCGTTCTTCAAAAGCAGATTGCGTTCAAGTGTCGACTGTGCGACCAGCCCGAACTCGCCGGTTTCGAGATATTTCAGGCCACCGTGAATGAGCCGCGACGGCGCGGCACTGGTGCCCGAGCCGAAATCCGCCTTGTCGACGATCAGACAGCTGACGCCTTGCGCGCACAGGTCGCGAAACAGCCCTGCCCCGTTAATGCCGGCGCCAAGAATGACGACGTCGACCTCGCCGGTTCCGGCCATGGCGGCCAAACGCCCGGCGGGATTTTCCGTAAATGTTGCTTCGCTTGAGCTCATGACGCTCTCGTCTTGACGATGCGCAGCTTCACGCCGGCCCGTTCGAGAGCTTGCGCCCGCGCATCGCCCAGGCCTTCGGTCGCCAGCACGACATCGAAGCTGGTCAGATCGTCGAAGACATGCAGCGCGATCCTGTCGAACTTGGCATGGTCGATCAGAAGGATACGCTTGGCCGATGCGGCCATCATCGCCTGCTTGACCCGCACGACATTGGGATCCTGGATGAAGGCCGTGGTTCCGGTGATGGCCGAAGCCGAACAGATCAGCACATTGGCGCGCAGCTGCGCCACGGCGTTCTCGCAGACGATACCGATATAGGCGTTGTAGGTGCCGTGGTACTGGCCGCCGAGACAGATGAAGTCGAGTTCGTCGACATTGATCAGCAGTGATGCCGTCGCTACGGAGTTGGTGATGACGGTCAGCGGCTTGACGTCGAGCAGCAGTGCCGCGACGGCGTTTGCCGTCGAGGAATCGTCCAGCATCACCACCTGGCCGGCTTCGACATAATCGAGTGCTGCCCGCGCCAGCGCATCCTTCTCGGCCCGGTTGACCGTCACACGGTAGCGGAAGGCGCTTTCGTAGAGGCCGGAAGGCTGAACCGTCACCGCACCGTGCAGCTTGCGCAGCACGCCCTGCTGCGCCAGCCGGTCGATATGCCGGTGGACGGTCATGCGCGACACGCCGAAATGCTCGACCAGATCGTCGATGCGCACCTGGCCGAGCTTGATCACATAGTCGGCGATCTCTTCGCGTCGTTCGTCGGCCTTGATCATGCGGTTCCCCCAGTGTCTGGCCGGCCCAGCTTCTCGATGTCGGGCCAATGCGGTTCGAGCGCACCGGCTATGCGGCCATAGAGGGAAAAGCGCTCGTTGAACACAGCACTCGAGGCTTGGTCAGGCTCGTATTGGCGCGCCGTCATCCCGACCTGCCTGGCGCCCTGTTGCGGCGTCGCGAAGATGCCAACCGCCGCCCCCGCGCAAAGGGCAGCGCCAAAGGCCGCGGCCTCGTCGGTCGAGGTGACGATGACCGGGGCGTTCAGCACGTCGGCAAACATCTGAACGAAGGCCGGATTGCGCGAACCGCCGCCGGTCAGGCGGATCTCGCTGATGGCAAAGCCGTCGCGCAAGGCTTCGACATGGGTGCGGTGATTGAAGGCAATGCCCTCCAGAACCGCCTTCAGCATATCGCCGCGATTGTGCCAGCCGTGCAGGCCGACAAAGCCGCCGCTGGCAACATCGCCATAAGGAGAGCCGAACAGATAGGGATGAAACAGGATGGTCGAGGGCTTCTTCAGCGCCGCGTCGATCTCTGCTGCCAGAAGCTCGTGGATCGAGTCGCCATCGATCGATGCCTTTTCCTGCTCCGAGCGGCAGAACGTGTCGAGAAACCAGTCGTAGTTCGCGGTCGAGGCCGGCGAGATCGCCATGTTGTTCCAGCGGCCTGCGTCGATGGCGTTGCGACAGAGCCAACGCGGGTCGACGCGTGGTTGCGAAGAGACGACTTCGTTGATGGAATAGGTTCCGGCGACGATGGCGAGCACGCCCTCCTCATGGCCGCCCATGCCAAGTGCGGAGGCAGTCACGTCATGCAGTCCGCACGCGACCGGTGTTCCCTTGGCAAGGCCGGTCATTTCGGCTGCCTCGGCGGTGACATGGCCGACGATCGCGGCGGAGTGCGCCATCGGCGGCAGCGCGTCGAAAACATCGTCCAATCCGAAGATTCGCAACGCTTCCGGCGCGAAGGCTTGCGTGCGGAAATCCGTGAATGAGGTGCTGGCCTCGGTACGGTCGGTGCCGATCTTGCCGGTCAGGCAAAAGCGCAGCCAGTCCTTGCAGGCCAGTATATGCCCGATACGCCCATAGCGGGCCGGTTCGTGCTCCCTGATCCAGGCGAGCAGCGCCGACGGCGCCGAGACGTGGGGCGCCTGGCCTGTTCGCGCTAGCGCCTCTTCGAAGACCCGGTCCGCCGACCATCGCTCGACAATCTTGCCGGCGCGGCTATCGAGCGACAGGATTCCAGGCCCCAGCGGCCGACGATCCTTGTCGAGCAAATAGAGACCGTCGCCATGCGCGGTTGCCGCCACCGCCCTGATGTCGTCCGCCGGGCGGCCACATAGCGCGATCGCCTCCTTGATTGCGTCGGCGGTCGCTTGCCAGAGGCCGGCCATGTCGCGCTCCACCCAGCGCGCATGGGGCATCGATTGCGGAACCCGCCGACGCGCCACCGACAACTGCGTGCCATCGGCATCGAAGATCACCGCCTTGGTGACCGTGAGACCGTTATCGATTCCGAGCAAACTGGGCATGGGCGCCGCCGTTTTCAGCAACTGGTGAAGGGCGCTGCAAGGCAATCCTGCAGGTTGGGATAAGGATGACGGACATGACGACAATCAACGAGCAACGGTGATACCAAAGCGCCGCATCCGATGCGGTAAACAGACCATAGTAGCCTGTTAAATTAACGTCAACATGTGATATATTTTGTAGAAATGTCTAACGTAAGCTGAGACATGCATCCGATGCGGGACGAAGCTCCGACCAGTGCCCAACTGGCTGGATGGCCCTCAACCCTGCACGGCGGGCCAGGGGGACGGTGCGACTGACGCTCGAACGCGTTTGACTGGCTTAGCGAATTCCGTGCGCAGCGGCCGGACAGCCGGCACCGTTCAAAGAAAACGCGACGACTCAAGAAGTTCAGCCACGCCGTCCAGTTCCTTGTGCAGGCGATGCCAGCGACGGTCGAGGTAGACCAGCGAATGCGCCTCAGGGGGGATCTCGTCCGGCTGCACCTCGCCGTCAAGGAGTTCGGCCGCCACCAGTGTCGCGCCCTCGATCGGCAGGACGCCGAGCCGGCGGGCGCGGAACCAGGTCGAGACGCCGGTATAGCGCGGTTCGCCCGTGGGCAGCCGAGCCCAGGCGCCTCCCGGCGGGAAGCGTTCCGCGCCGCTCGACGCGCAGAGCTGCGCCAGGTCGATATCGGTGTAGCGCAGCAGGTGGATCACCATGGTCTGCGCCCGCAGCAAGGGTTCGGACGAGGTCGATTTCATCGACAGCGAGAAGGCGACGACCGGTGGCGCAGCACTTACAGAGATCAGCGAGGACACGGTCATCGCCACCGGTCTGTCGCCGGGATCGGCCGTGATCACGGCAACACCGGCCGGATGGTGGCGAAAGGCTTCGCGGAAGGCGTTGGTCATCGGATGCGGGAAGCTCATCGACGTCTCTCTTCTGCAGCATGAAATGGGGCCGGATGGGTCCGCCGTCCGGCCCTTGCGACTACTTCTTCTCGATCAGATCGTAGAACTGCCAGGTGCGATCGCTCCACACCCCGCCGATGTCGCGGCCGGCCGAGGTGACGATCGATGGCGCGATCGTGAAATGGTTGGCCGCCACCATCATCTCGCGGAAGGTGCGCTGGATCACACCGGCGCGCAGCGACGCACCGCCGCCCGCGCGGTAGGCGAAGTTGCAGATGTCGACGCCAACCTCGTGAATCTCGGATTTGGCCAGATGGACAAGGCTGATCTGACGCGTCGACATGCTGTTGCCGGCTTCGACCGTCATCTCGATGTCGCGCCAGACTTCGAAGATGAAGGCGCGGGCAGCGCGATAGCGGGCTTCGGCGCGGCCATAGTCGTGCCAGAATTTCTCGCTCTCGCCGATCAACCCGGCGCGGCCTGACTTGCTGCGGGCGAACTTGGCGATCTCGTCCAGCATCCGCCGCCCGGTGCCGAGTGCCCAGCCGGTATGACCGATGGCGGCGAGGCCGACGACACCGAGACTGAAGAACTCCTTCTGGCGCAGCGGCGGTGCGGTCAGGATCGGGAAGACGAGATCGTCGGCGATGAAGACGTCCTCGGCCGCATAGTCGATGCTGCCGGTGCCTCCGAGGCCCAGAACGTCCCAATTGCCGAGCTGCTTGTGCTGGGAGATCGGCGCATGGGCGCACATGATGATCACATTGCCCCTATCGTCCTTGGCGGGCTTGCCGGTGCCGTCGTCGACGAAGGCGGCACTGTGGCTATAGGTGGCGTGGCTGAAGCCGCTGCCATAGCTCCACTTGCCGTTCAGCCGGTAGCCACCGTCGACCTTCTTCAGCATGCCGAGCGGCGCCCCCTGTCCCGAGAAACGGTTGTCGGAGCCCGGCGCGAACAGCCGCTCGACCGCGCTGTCCGGCAGAAAGGCAGCCGACATCGCGCCGATGCAGCAATGCACCATGGAAACCCAGCCGGCCGCCCCGGAATGCCAGGTGATCGCCGCCAGCAGTTCGAGACCCTCGGTGGGTCGCAACTGCGCACCGCCGAGGCTCTCCGCGGCAAAGATATGCGACATGCGCAGCGGCTTCAGCAGCTCGAACGTGGCCGCAGTCAGTTCGCCATTCTCCTCATCGGCGGTGGCGTTGGCTTCCAGGGCCGGTCCGATCTCCGCGATCTTCCTGAGCAAGTCGCGATAGTCGGTGGTCGTCCCCCACGAGCTGTGCTTGATGGGTTTGTTCATCGTGTTCTCCTCCTCCTTTTCAAATGCGATCAGCCGGCGAAGAAATCGCCGATCTTCCTGAGCGTTTCGGGTTTCTCCTGCATGACGAAATGGCCGGCGTCCTCGACGAGGATCAGGCGTGCGTCGGGCAGCGCCTCGACGAAGAGCGGAGCCTGTCCCGCCGGCAGCATACGGTCCCTGGTGCCCCAGACGACCAGTGTCGGATTGGCGATGCGCGCCAGAAAGCGCCGCAGGTTCGGATGACCCATGCCGAACGGCGCCAGCAGCCGGCCGAGCGTCTCGCCTTCGCGGGCGCGATCGGCGCCGAAGGCCTCGGCAAAGGCGGCGTCGGAACCATCCGGGAAGTAGCGCAGCGCCACCGAGACGTCTTGCGCCAGATAGGCCGGCAACTCCTGCGGCGCGACCGCGCCGAGATCAGTGGCCGGATATGCGGGGTCGTTGAGCCCTGCCGGCGCGATCAGCACCACCTTGTCGAAACGCTCGCGCGCAAGGCCAGCGAGTTCGGTCGCCATCCAGCCGCCCATGGAAAAGCCGATGAGATGAGGCTTCTCCGGCAGACGGAGAACATCGAGCAGATTCAGATAGTGTAAAACCATGTCGGACATCGTAGCGACATGCGGCGCCGGGCCAGAAAAGCCGAAGCCCGGATGGCTCGGGCAGAGCACGCGGAAACGGTCCGCGAGGCCCTCGGCAAAGTCGAAGCCTTCAAGCGTCGAGGCGCCGTGCAGGAACAGCACGGGCTTGCCTCTACCGATGGCCATCACCACCGTTTTCGTGCCATCGATATCGTATTCGAGCGTTTCGAATTGAACGGCCATTTTTCACTCTCCTCAAACAAGGTCCGGCTGGATCAGCACTTTGCATTGCGTGGTGCGGCGGCGAAGGCTCTCGAATATCTGCGGAACCGGCGAGAGGTCGATCCGGTCGGTGACCAGAGTTTGCGGTGCGAAAGGTCCGCCTCGAAGCGCATCGAGGGCGACGCCGAATTCGTTGCGCTGATGGAAGAAGACCGAAAACAGCAGGTTCACTTCCTTCGTCAGCGCAACGAACGGGTCCCACTGGTCTCCACCAATGCAGAGGCCGACCCCGACCACCGTGCCCTGCAGCCGGACCGCCTCGACCGCCGCGCCGATGAGGCCACGCTTGCCAACGCATTCGAAGACGATGTCGGGCGCTCCGCCGCAGAGATCGGTGAGGTTCTCGCTCAGCTTTTCGCCGGAAAGCGCGAAGCCGGTCGCGCCGAGAGCAAGCGCACGCTCGCGCTGATGGCCGTGGATGTCGGCCACCACGACACGCGATGCCCCCATGCGCCGCGCCCAGAAGGCGACGAGCAGTCCGATCGGCCCGGCACCCAGTATGGCGACCCGATCCCCCGGCTTCATGCCCGAACGGACGATGCAATGCAGGGCGACCGACAGTGGCTCGGCCAACGCACCATCCTCGAGTGCTACATCGTCGGACAGGATGTGACATTGGCGTGCGGCCACGGTCGCGTATTGCGCATAGCCGCCGCCGATCAGCTCCATCTCGTGACAGCGCGCCGGATCGCCGCGCTCGCAGGCCTCGCAGTGTCCGCAACCGCGCATCGGCACGACAGCGACCCGGTCACCGATCCGAAGGCCCTTTGCCTCCGATCCGACCGCGACGATGTCACCGGAGAATTCATGGCCGAGCACAAAGCCTGCCTCGATGCCGAAAGGCACCGGATCCTCGGTGATGTGCAGATCGCTGCCGCAGATGCCGCAAGCGGCGACACGCAAGACGACCTCGTCCGGGGCTGGCGTCGGGTCCGGCACCGTGCCGATCCGCAGTGGGACGCCGACCTTATCGAAGATGGCGGCTTTCATGAAATCCTCCTCGTCAGCGGTTCGGGGTCGACGAGCTTGCGTCGGATCGGGAACCATGGTGCATCCCACCGCTTCGAGATCAGGCCCCAGATGCCCGTCCGGGCGTAGAGCGCCACCAGAAGCGTCATCAGGCCGAGGACGACGAAATAGGTTGCGCCATATTCGCCGAACCAGCGGTCCGCGATGAAGAAGATCAGCGATCCGATCAGAACGCCCTCGATGGACCCGATCCCGCCGACCATGACGATGAAGATCGCGACGTTCGCCCACATCGGATCAAAGGCCGAACCCGGGGTGATGCGCAGCTGCGCCATGAAATAGATCGCGCCCGCGAGGCCGCAGCCGACCGCTGACGCGACATAGATCAGGAAGCGTAGCTTCACGACATTCACGCCCTGGCTGGCAGCCGCAACCGGATTGTCGCGTATGGCGATCAGCGCAAGGCCGAAGCGCGAGCGAAGCAGCCAATAGCTGCCGCCCAGCGTGACGAGCAGCATCCCCGCGCAGAGCAGCGACATAGCGACATTCCGCTCGAAGGCCGAATAGTCCTTCATCACGCGAAGCGACATGCCCGCGCCGGAATTGACGAGCGGCAGGTTCGAGGCGGTCAGCCGGAAGACCTCGGCCACCACCCATGTGCCGATCGAAAAATAGGGGCCATCCAGGCGATGCAGCAGCAGGTAGATCGGCACGGCCAGCGCGGCCGGCACCAGGAGCGACAGGAAGACCGCCACAAACGGATTGATGCCGTAGGTCTGCGCCAGCACGAAAAGCGCATAGCCGGCGGCGCCCATGAAGGCGTGCTGGCCTACGGAGACGAGGCCGGCATAGCCGGCGAGCAGGTTCCACATCTGCGCGACGGCGATATAGCAGCACAGCACCAGAACCGACCGGATCGTGCCGGTCGAAGCCCACCACGGCATGACAGCGACAGCGATCATGGCCAGCACCGCCAGCGTCATCGCGATGCGACCGGACCGGGTCTGGCGCTGGACCACGACCTCGGGCACCTCGGTTGTTGCCACATAGGGAATCGCACTCATGACAATGCCTTTCCGAACAGGCCCTGTGGGCGGGTCGCCAGCACGACCAGGAAGACGATATGTCCGGCAAGCACGCCGAAGCCCGGATCGATGCGGAAGCCGATGGCCTGCGAGATGCCGAGCACCATCGAGCCGACGAAGGCGCCCCATACCGTCCCCATGCCGCCGATGATCACCGCTTCGAACGCGTAGATCAGCTGGGCAGGTCCGTCGGCCGGAGCAACAGTCGACCGCAGCGCCTGGAAGACGGCTGCAAAACCGAGAATGCCGACCGCCGCCGCTGTCGCCATCGCATAGACGGCGCGCGGGTTGATGCCGGTCATCGCCGCCGCCTCGACATCGGCCGACGCGGCGCGGAGCGCGCGACCGAAGCGCGTGCGCTTCAGCGTCAGGTCGAGGCCTCCTGTCAGGCCCGTGGCAACGGCCAGCACGATCAGCGGCAGGAGACCGACATAGATGCCGCCGATCTCGATGGACTGGCTCTCGATCCCATGGCCGGGCAGCGATCGGCTGTTCGCGGACCATATCTGGAGCATCAGGTTCTGCAGCGCGATCGACAGTCCGAAGGTCGCGATCAGCGAGGGCAGCGGATCGCTGCCCACCACGCGGTTCAGCACGGCCTTCTGCAGCACCCAGCCCATCAGCACCGCGAGCGGCACCAGCACGATCAGCACCGGCAGCGGTCCCAGACCCCAAGCCGTGGCGATCGAGATGCCGATCAGCGACAAAAGGATCACCAGATCGCCATGGCTGATGTTGACGATCCGCATGACGCCGAACATCAGCGCCATGCCGAGTGCATACTGGGCATACATGCCGCCCAGCAGGACCCCCTGCACCAAGGCGTCAAACCACTCCATGGCCCGCTCCAAAATAGGCTTTGCCGATCTGCTCGCGCGTGATTTCGGCGGACCTGCCGGTCAGGGTCACGCGGCCCTCCAGCATGCAGTAGAGGCGGTCCGTGGCGGTCCGGGCGAGGCCGACATCCTGCTCGACCACGATCATCGCCGTGCCGGTGGCGCGGATTTCGGGCAAGGCGGCATAGATTTCGCGGATCACCTTGGGCGCGAGACCAAGGCTGATCTCATCGCAGAGCAGCACGCGCGGCTGGCAGAGCAGCGCGCGGCCGATCGCCACCATCTGCTGCTGCCCGCCCGAGAGGCTTTGCACCTGGGTGCGAGCCTTCTCCTTGAGGATCGGGAACAGCTGGTGCAGACGCGGCAGCGTCCATCCGCCCTTGGCGCCCATGCGCGCGGCCTGGTCGATGGCGACGCGCAGATTGTCCTCGACCGACATGCCGGTGAAGAGGCGGCGGCCCTCCGGCACGATGGCGACGCCCTTCTGCACCATGCGGTCGGTGGCGGTGCCGCCGACCGGCTCACCGTGCAGCAGCACCATCTCGCGCCCGACCGGAAGCAGGCCCATGATCGAACGCAGGAGGGTGGATTTTCCGGCCCCGTTGGCGCCGATCAAGGCCACGGCCTCACCCTGGTGCAGCTCGATGTCGACGCCGTAGAGCGCCTGGAAGTCGCCATAGCGGGCCAACAGCCCGTGGGTGGAAAGAACGGCCGTCATCCCTCGATCCCCATGTAGACGCGCTGGACCTCAGGCAGCGCGATCACGTCGGCGGGCACGCCTTCCGCGATCTTCTCGCCGAAATTCAGAACCAAGAGCCGGTCGGCTACCGCCAGCAATGCGTGCAGCACATGCTCGATCCACACGATGGTGATGCCGCGGTCGCGGATGCGGCGCACCAGCGCCACCAGCGCCTTCGATTCATCGTCGGTCAGCCCGCCCGCGATCTCGTCCAGCAGCAGCAGCTTCGGATCCGACGCCAGCGCGCGCGCCAGCTCCAGCCGCTTGCGGTCGAGCAGAGTGAGAGCGCCGGCCGAGACATTGGCCTTGTCGGAGAGTTCGCACTCGCGCAGGACCTGGG
>NZ_RZRR01000014.1:15559-18904 GCF_003998555.1 Mesorhizobium sp. M7A.F.Ca.CA.002.09.1.1
GCGCAGAAAGCATAGCTCTGCTTCTCGGACCGGCCGCCGCCGAAAGCGGCGGCGACCAGCAGGTTTTCGAAGGTGGTCATGCCGGAATAGGGACGCGGGATCTGATAGGTCCGCCCGATCCCCATCTGGCAGCGCCGGAAGGGCGGCTCGCCGCGGAGTGCGGTGTCGCCGAGCTGGATCTCGCCGCCGGACGTCTTCAAGTCGCCGCTGATCATGTTGAACAGCGTCGTTTTGCCCGCCCCATTCGGGCCGAGGATGCCCAGCACCTCGCCCCGATGCACGTCGAAAGTCACGTCATGCAGGACGCGGACAGCGCCGAAGGACTTCGACACCCCGTGCGCTTTCAGCAGGATTTCCCTACCCATGACTCTGCCCGCGTCCCCGCTCATGTCACCAGGCGATCGGCTGAATAGCCTGTTGCGGCGCGAAGAGCTGATTGACCGTGTTGTCGACGATCTTCAGGTCATAAGGCCATTTCTCGCCCTTCACCCACTGGCCGCCGAAGATCGGCGTCTTGCAGATGTTCTTGTGGGGCGAGCCGTCGAACTTGATATGACCGACCAGCGTCTGCAGATCGGTAGCGACCAGGGCGTCTCGGTTGGCTGTGCGATCGAGCGGATTGGAAGAGCGCTTCAGGATGTCGAGCGCGACCTCGAGCAAGGCATGCGAATAGCCCAGCGGCTGCGTCCACTGCCGCTTCGAATCGACTTCCCATTGGCTGGCGATGTCGCTGCTGACCTGCCCGGTCAGCGACGACTTGAACGGGAACGCCGGTGTCCACCAGACCTCCGAGGACATGCCGTTGCCTAGAGGACCCATGGCCTCGACACCCCCCGGGAACAGGAGTGCCGCCGCCACCGTGACCGCCTTCGGCTTGAAGCCCTGCTGGTTGCACTGGGTGACGAAGGTCTTCAGATCGTCCGGATAGGTAATGCCGCCGATGATCTCGCAGCCCTGCTTCTTGAACTCGGCGATCTGTGCGGAAAAATCATTGGTGCGGGGCTGGAAATAGCCGGGCACCACGACCTCGTAGCCGGCCTTGCGGGTCGGCGCTGGCAAGCCATATTCGTCGTTGCCCCAGGTCTCGCCGTCGATGTTCTGCGGAAACAGCATGCCGACCTTCTTGTTGGTCTCCAGATGGCTCCAGAGTCCGACGAAGGTGTTCAGCGCCTCGTCGAGGCCCCAGAAGAAATGATAGGTCCAGCCGAAGGTCTGCTTGCCGCCGCCGCGCGGCATGATCACCGCTTGCCAGGGAGCACCGGAGGAAATGCAGGGGGTCTCATAAAGCTCGGCCTGCTCGGCCGCGGGCAGGATCGTGTCGGTGGTCGAGGCCGGTACGAGCAGATGCACCTCGTCGTTCAGGATGAGGTTGCCGGCGATTTCCGATGCCTTGTTCGGATTGGACTGGCTGTCGCGATCGAGGATCTCGATCTCGTAAGTATTGCCGTCGGCACATTGCAGCTGGCCGCCGAGCAGGGCGCGGATTTTCTGCAAGGTGTAGCCATCCGTTTCACCAAACAGGGCGAGCGGCCCGGTCGTGGGGCTGAGATAGCCGAGCTTGATCTTCCCCGCCGTCGCGGCGCGCAGATAGGTCGGCATGCCCAGCGTGCTGGCGGCAACGCCGGCTCCAATCCCCTTCAGGACGCTTCGGCGGCTGGGCCGCAAGCCCGATTTCACCAGTTTGTTGTAGTAGGTCATTGTCGGTTCCTCCCTGGGTTAAGTTTCTCCGGCCCACGGGACCGGTCTCAGTTCAAAGCTTGTTCAGGTCATCCTCAGCAGCGAGCCGCCATCGATGACGATCAGCGAGCCCGTCACGTAGGACGCGGCCGGCGACGCCAGATAGAGCGCCAGGCCCTTGATCTCTTCAGGGTCACCGATCCGGCCGATGAGCGACTGGGCCTCGAAGGCCTTGCGGTCCGCCGGATTGCGCAGCCGGCCGCCGGCGATGTTGGTGATGAACGGCCCGGGCAGGATTGCGTTGATGCGGATGTTGTAGGCGCCGAGCTCCATCGCCATGTGGCGAACGAGATGGTTCACCGCGGCCTTGGCGGGCATGTAGGGTGTACCCACGATGCTCTCGTTGATCAGCGAGGCGATGGACGACGTGACGATGATCTGGCCGCCGCCATTCGGCTTCATGTGCCGCACGGCATGCTTGATCGTGGTGTAGACCGAGGTCAGGTTTATCTCGATCACCTTGTCCCAGTGCTCGTCGGGCAGGTTCTCGATGGCGCCCTCGGGGTTCCTTTCGCCCGTCGGGGTGTTGAAGCCCGGCCCGGCGTCGATCCCGGCATTGGCGAACACGACGTCGATCGAGCCGGCCTTCTCGGCCACCTTGTCGAAGGCGGCCGCCATGGCCGCACGGTCGCCGACATCGACGACCTGGCCCCAGACATCGCCACCCGCCGCCCTGATCGCCGCCACGGTCTTCTCCAGCCCGGCAGGGTTCAGGTCGAAGATGCAGACCTTCGCCCCGTGCTCGGCCATGATCTCGGAATAGGCCTGCCCGATGCCGCTGGCGCCGCCGGTGACGATCACCGACTTGCCTCTGACATCGAACATCTTCTCAAGTGCGGCCATCAGTTTCCTCCCTTGCGCGACAGCACGAAATCGAACTCCACGTCGTAGAACGGCGCCGCGACCTCGACCCTGGCCGCGGCTTCGGCGTCCTCGACCTTGCGGAATTCGGCGAGCAGGCTTTTCTTCACGCCGAAGACGGCATCTGAATCGATGTACGGATCGTCCGGATCGAAGATGTGCGTGGTCAGCGCGTCGAAGCCCTCGGCCTCGACGATGTAGTGGAGATGCGCCGGACGATTGGGGTGGCGGCCTAGCGCGCCCAGCAGCCTGCCGACCGGACCGTCATCCGGGATCGGGTAGTATTTGGGCTTCACGCCGCGGAACCAGTAACGTCCGTCCGCACCGGTGCGGAACACCCCGCGCAGATTGAAGTCGGGCTGGATGCCCTTCTGCTGCACGTCGTAGAAACCCTCGTCATTGGCCTGCCAGACGTCGATCTTGGCGCCTGCGATCGGGTTACCCTCGGTATTGAGGATGCGGCCATGCACGAACATCGGCTCGCCCTTCTGGTCGAGGCAGATGTTCGATCCCATTGGCAATTCGGGCGCGTCGGCGACGTGGAAAGGCCCCAGCACCGTGGATTCCGAGGCACCCGACGGCTTGCGGTTGTTGATCGCATCGACCAGCATCGAGACGCCGAGAACATCCGACAGCAGGATGTACTCCTGCCGCCATTCGTTGCAGATCTGGCCCGTCTGCGTCAGGAACATGATCGCGCCGAACCATTCCTCCTGCGTCGGCTCGATCTCCTTCACCGCCTCGTGC
>NZ_RZRR01001501.1:0-635 GCF_003998555.1 Mesorhizobium sp. M7A.F.Ca.CA.002.09.1.1
GGCCACCACCGGCCTCAACATCGCCACCGACCTGATCACCGCCAACCCGAACCTCAAGGGCATCTTCGCTTCCAACCTGATCATGGCGCAGGGCGTCGGCCAGGCCGTCGCGGAAAACAACCTTGGCGGCAAGCTGGCGCTGGTCGGTTTCGACAGCGACGAGAAGCTGATCAAGTTCCTCAACGACGGCGTCATTTCCGCCCTCGTCGTCCAGGATCCGTACCGGATGGGCTATGACGGCATCAAGACCGCGCTCGCCGCCTCCAAGGGCGAGAAGGTCGAAGCCAATGTCGACACCGGCGCCAATCTGGTGACCAAGGACAACATGAAAGATCCCAAGATCGACGCGCTGCTCAATCCGAAGCTCTGAGCCGTCGCATCCGCAATCGTCTCCGGGGCACCTCGCCCCGGAGACACAAACTGCCGCACGAACGGCTTGGCAATCCGCACGCCTGAGCCAGGCTGTTTTCGAGGCATATCCCTGCCTCGCCGCGTGCCAATCGTGAGGCCAGCCTGGGAAGCCAATCCGGGAGGCCAATCTGGGAGGATTGTCATGATTTCGACGGCGCAGGAACTGCATCCCGCACCCGTTCTGGAACAGGGGCGGACTATCCTCGAATTGCGTGGCCTGGAGA
>NZ_RZRR01001502.1:0-633 GCF_003998555.1 Mesorhizobium sp. M7A.F.Ca.CA.002.09.1.1
GCCCAGTTCGTCAGCCTGGTCTCTTCGCGATCCGGCTCGATCGGATAATAGACGAACTTGGCGAAATTGCCGCCGGCAACCGCCATGGTGCGCCCGTCGCGCCAGACCGGCCACGGCGTGGCGCCGCGCCACAGCATCGTGCCGTTCCAGATCGGCGGCCCTTCTTCGGGATAGAGCACGGCCCTGACGGCGGAATGAATCCCGTCGGCGCCTATGAGCAGGTCGCCATGGGCCTCGCCGCGCGAGCCGTCATGCCGGCGGAAATGCGCCACGACCTCGCCCTCGTTCTGCTCGAAGGCATCGACACGGCTTGCCGTGCTGATGACGTCGCCGCCAAGCCTGTTCACCACGGCCCGGTGAATCAGCCCCAGCAGCCTGCCGCGATGAATGCTGATTTGCGGAACCTCATAGCCGGCATCGATGCCCCGCAATTCCTGCCATACGATCTGGCCGAAGCGGTTGGTGTAGACAAGCTCGCGTGTCCTCACCCCCTCCGCGTCGAGCGCCGGCATCAGCCCAAGCCCGGCCAGCGCCTTGACAGCGTGAGGCAGCATGTTGATGCCGACGCCAAGTTCGCGGATGTCGTCGGCCCGCTCGAAAAGTTCGACCTCGATGCCTGCCTCATGCAGGAAC
>NZ_RZRR01001503.1:0-628 GCF_003998555.1 Mesorhizobium sp. M7A.F.Ca.CA.002.09.1.1
GCTTTATTCACTGGTGCGCAATGTCGACGGCAAGACCAGCGAAATCGCCGCCAAGGAAGACACACTCGTGCTGCCTGGCGATGTGATCAAGGTCAAGCTGGCGCCGCTGGCCAGCCAGTAGCCCACAGCCCGATACCATCCAGCATCTCAATCCGTCCCGTGAGGGGCGGATTTTTGCTGAGCACCATGCTTGCCAGGCGAAGGCTTCCCGCTGCCCTGACTTCAACCCGCGAGTTGATTGCTTATGACGACCCAGCGGCCGCCGGACGGCCGGCATGCCGGGGCCAATCAGCTTCACCCGTGGCCGCATCCGCCGGCGCCTGCGACCGCCGCGTGCGGGTAGTAACGGGCAGCCGCGCCAGCTTGAAGAAACTGTAGTACATCAAGAAGGAACCCGTAAAATAGGGGTTGAGTATCTCGACCTCGACGAAGGAACGAATCAGCAGCAGCACCATCACGCCGGCGAGGATCACCGGCTCGGCCCGCCATGTCTTGAAGACCACCGCCGACACGTGGCCGTAGAGCGTGCGCAGCACGATCAGCGATACCAGCGTCGCTCCGACGAAGCCGAGTTCGACAAGAGCCTCGATATAGGTGTTGTGGAAGTGGAAGCCGGTGCGGGTGGTGA
>NZ_RZRR01001504.1:0-627 GCF_003998555.1 Mesorhizobium sp. M7A.F.Ca.CA.002.09.1.1
AAAGGATGCCCCCCGGCACCCCTTCGGCGAGCCAGACATTCTCCAGGCCCCACGCCTGCCCCATCAGCGGCAGCTCATCGGCCGTCATCTGGAAAGGTCCTCGCACATTGCGCTTGATGCCGGCGCGCCCGAGCGCGGGAACCAGTTCGGTGGCGCGCTCCCAGTTCCAGGAAACGGCATCGAAATCTTCATCGAGCAGATCGGCGCCGAACCATTCCGGGACACCGTTTTCGGCGAACAGCTTGAGCTGCTCGGTACGCTCATAGGGACCGAACATCAGCCCGTCTCCCTCTTCGCGCAGATAGCCCTCGTAACCCTCGTCCCTGAGGATCGGCATCTCCGGAAGACCAAGCCGTTTGCGTTCCACGATTTCGGGAACCGCCTCGGTGATCCAGTACTGGTGCAGGATCGGGATCGCGGGAATGTCCAGGCCCAGCATGGCGCCTGTCTGGCGTGCGTAATTGCCTGTTGCAAGGATGACATGTTCACAGACGATCTCGCCGCGTGAGGTTTTGACCCTCCACTCGCCGCTCGGCATCCGCTCGAAACCCACGACCTCGGTATCAAGATGGATCTTCGCGCCGAGGTCGCGTGCACCCTTGGCCATGGCCTGGGTGACATCGGCGG
>NZ_RZRR01001505.1:0-625 GCF_003998555.1 Mesorhizobium sp. M7A.F.Ca.CA.002.09.1.1
GCCTAAGCCGATTGCGCGGCCAAGCGCTGCTACAACGTCGGCCAGCGGGATCAGCGTCGAGCCATAGGCGATCGACAGCAGAGCGAGAGCGGCGATCGCCGCCGCTCCCGCCAGCATGGCCAACGCAAATGCCGGATGGCGCAAGCTCAAAATGCTTCCGGGTGCATGGCCTTGGCGATCTTGTCGATCGCTTCGATGTTGGCGGGTCCAGGCGTCAGCTCGGCGTAGCGGAGGGCGACGAAGCGCTCGTTCTTGACCGCGTCTGTCTCCTTCATGGCCGGATGCGCTTTCAGGAAATCGAGCAGCTTCCTGTAGCCGCCACCGTCCTGGTAATCGAGCAGGATGAGGAATTGCGGATTGCGCGACGCCACCGTTTCCCAATCCGTGTTGCCCCAGCTGGTGTCCATGTCAGCCATGATGTTGTCGCCGCCGGCGGCAGTGATCATGGCGCTGGGGATGGCGAACTTGCCTGCGGTGAACGGCTTGTCCTCGCCGGAATCGTAGAGGAACACCCGCGTGCCCTTGGCGCTGCCGACCTTGGCGGTGATGTCGGCGAGCTGCGCCTTCCAGCCAGAGACAAGCTTTTCAGCCTCGGCCTCCTTGCCGCAGATCTTGCCCAGCTTTT
>NZ_RZRR01001506.1:0-623 GCF_003998555.1 Mesorhizobium sp. M7A.F.Ca.CA.002.09.1.1
CGCATGTTCACACTGCTCGTCGATTTTGCGGACAAGGTCTCGGTCTTCAATGTCTTCCGCTACATCACCTTCCGCACCGGTGGGGCGCTGATCACGTCGGCGCTGATCGTCTTCATCTTTGGACCGACCATCATCAATTCGCTGCGGCTGCGGCAAGGCAAGGGCCAGCCGATCCGCGCCGACGGGCCGCAGACACATTTCAAGAAGGCCGGCACGCCGACCATGGGCGGGCTGATGATCCTGTCGGGCATCATCGGCTCGTCGCTTTTGTGGGCGAACCTGTCGAGCATCTATGTCTGGGTGGTGCTGCTGGTGACGCTGGGCTTCGGCTCGATCGGCTTTTACGACGACTATCTGAAGGTCACCAAGCAGTCGCATCTCGGCTTTTCCGGCAAGGCACGGCTGGCGCTGGAATTCGTCATCGCCGGCATCGCCGCTTGGGTGATCATGCACAATGGCCAGGCGCCGTTCTCGTCGTCGCTGACTTTTCCCTTCGCCAAGGAATTCATCGTCAATCTCGGCTGGTTCTTCATTCCGTTCTCCTGCTTCGTCATCGTCGGCGCCGGCAATGCGGTGAACCTGACCGACGGCCTTGACGGCCTGGCGATCGTGCCGATCATGAT
>NZ_RZRR01001507.1:0-609 GCF_003998555.1 Mesorhizobium sp. M7A.F.Ca.CA.002.09.1.1
GGGAAAAGGCGATGTTCGACACGGCGTCGGATGCGGTTCGCCGCGCCTCCTTCGCGCTGCTCGTGCGCCAGGGAGCGCTGCCGCCGCTGACGGAGGTTCTCCACGCCATGCTGTTCCTGGCGGTGGTGATCGGCGCCTGGCTGGCGCAGGTGAGTTTCCCGCTGATCATTGCCTTCGTCATCCTGCTCTACAGGCTGCAGCCGCATATGCGGGCCCTGCAGGGGTCGTGGAGCCAGCTGCAAGGCCTGAGCGGATCGCTTGAGGAGGTGACTTGGCTGCTGGATCCCACAGGCAAGCCGCAACCGCCGCAAGGGGACGGGCCATTCCACGGCCTGCGCCAGGGCATCAAGTTCGACGATGTGACATTCACCTACTCCGGCACGGACCGGCGCGAGGTGGTGCTGCACGCGGCGACATTCGAGATCCGCGGTGGCCGCTCGACGGCGCTGATCGGCCGCTCGGGCGCCGGCAAGACGACGATCGTCAATCTCCTGTGCCGCTTCGTCGAACCGGACACCGGCAACATCCTCGTCGATGGATCGCCGCTCGACCGGATCGATGCCAGCCAGTGGCGCCGGCACATCGCCCTGGCCAGCCAGGAACTGGAAC
>NZ_RZRR01001508.1:0-606 GCF_003998555.1 Mesorhizobium sp. M7A.F.Ca.CA.002.09.1.1
TCGGACGGCCTCAAGGCTCCGGACACTTTCTTCAAGGCAGTTGCGCTCTATCGGGGCGAAGACCGCACCATCGACTATTTGACGCTGCCCAAGGCACTCGTCGAGCCGATCGTGGCGCCATCCGATAGCGTGCTTTCGGCCTATTTCGAAGCCAACAAGAAGACATATGCGGCACCCGAATACCGCAAATTCTCCTATGTCCGCCTCGAGCCGGTCGACATCATGGATCCGACCGCCGTCACCGACCAACAGGTCAGCGACGATTACAACAAGAACAAGGCGCGTTACACCACGCCGGAATTGCGTACCATCGAGCAGCTCGTGTTCAAGACGCCGGATGCGGCCAAGGCCGCGTTCGATTCGCTCAAGGCAGGCGCCACTTTCGACAAGCTGGTCACGGCGGAAGGCAAGACCCCAGCCGACACGTTGCTCGGCACGCTTGCCAAGGACAAGATCGCCGACAAGGCGGTCGCCGACGCCGCCTTCGCGCTTAACGCCAATGAAGTCAGCCAGGTCGTGCAGGGCGCCTTCGGTCCGGTGCTGCTGCGTGTCACCGAGATCAAGCCCGAGGTGGTGAAGCCGCTGGCCGAGGTGTCCGACCAGATC
>NZ_RZRR01001509.1:0-605 GCF_003998555.1 Mesorhizobium sp. M7A.F.Ca.CA.002.09.1.1
GAGATAACGCTGGCGAGTGCCGATTTATTCCCGGTCGGGGTGAAATCTTATTGTTCTTGCTTGCCTTTATCCGTTTTCCCTCGCCGCCCGTGTCAAAAGCCGCTGATAGAACAGGCCGATACCGATCAGAACCGCGCCGAGGCCGATGAAGGATAGCGCCCGGAGTACGCCTTCCAACTCCGACATGTCGAATATGAAGACCTTCAGCACGGCGATCGCGATCAGCGCGGCCGAAGCGATGCGCAGCACCTGCGATTTCAGCCAGACGCCAGCTGAGAGCAGCGCAACGCCAATCACCAGCCAGAGCGCCGAATAGGTGTAGGTTTCCAACTGGCCGAGGCCGCTCCACAGGCCGATGAATTCGCCCTTGAACAGGCGCCTCACCGACAGCGTGGCATAGGCGAAGGCAAGCGCGGCAGACACCACGGCCAGCATCTGCGCATACCATTTTGGCCGCTTGTCCCTGGCGTAGAGCGCCAGTCCCCCGGCGGCGACCGCCGGCAGGAGATAGGCGAGGAACAACAGGTTGAACACCGGGATACGGCCGGTCGATTCGTCGGTAAGCAAAGGATTCAGCACCACGAAATGCCTGACAACGATGAAAG
>NZ_RZRR01001510.1:0-602 GCF_003998555.1 Mesorhizobium sp. M7A.F.Ca.CA.002.09.1.1
TCGATGATGAAGCCGTCCGGTACCGTGAACGAAACGCCAAGGCCCGGATGCAGGAAGGTTTCGCCGCGTACATAGCCTTCTTCCGGCGTGTCGCCATAGAGCAGGCCGTCTATGCCGGCGAGGAAGGAATCGCGGTCGCGCGTGCCGACGCCCGGCGCGCCGAACTGGCGGGCATGGCGCTGCGCCAGATCGATGCGCTGCGGCGTATTGGGGTGCGTGGCCAGGAAATCGAGGCTGGCGTCGGTGGCGCCGCTGATCGAGCGGAAATCGGTGTAGGCCGACATTGATTGCAGGAAGCGGCCGGCGGCGAAAGGATCGTAGCCGGCCTCGCCGATCGACTTGATGCCGATGGCGTCGGCTTCCAGCTCCTGGTTGCGCGAGAATTGCGCGAGCCTCAGCTTGCCGCGGATCAACGCCGCCTTGGCGGTCGGGCTGTCGCCGAGCACATCGGAAACCACCTTGGTCGCCAGGCCTTCCTCTGCCTCGAGTTGCTGGCGCTGCAAGCCGTGATTGGCGGTGACGTGGCCCATCTCATGCGCGATGACAGCTGCAAGCTCGGCCGAATCATTGGCCAGCGCCAGGAGGCCGCGCGTGATGTAGAG
>NZ_RZRR01000150.1:0-8249 GCF_003998555.1 Mesorhizobium sp. M7A.F.Ca.CA.002.09.1.1
GTTCAGAACAGATGCCGGAACAGGCTGATGTCGTCATCGTCGGCGGCGGCATTGCCGGATGTTCGGTCGCCTATCACCTCACCAAGCTTGGCATCACCGACGTCGTACTGTGCGAGCGCAAGCAGCTGACATGCGGCACGACATGGCATGCCGCCGGCCTGGTGACGCAGTTGCGGGCGACGCGACAGATGACGGAGCTGGCGAAATACACCGGCGAGCTGTTCGGCCGCCTCGAAGCCGAAACCGGACAGGCCACCGGCTTCATGCAGCGCGGCTCGCTGCGTGTCGCCAACACCGAGGCGCGCTTCGAGGAGCTGGCACGCGGCGCCTGGATGGGGCGCAATTTCGGCCTGCCGGTCGACATGGTCACGCCCGGCGAGATCAAGGAACGCTGGAGCCCGGTCAACATCGACGGCATCGTCGGCGGCTTCTGGTTCCCCAATGATGGACAGGTCAACCCCACCGACGTCACCATGGCCTATGTCAAGGGCGCGCGCACCGGTGGCGCCTGCATTCTCGAAAACACGCCGGTCACGAAAATCCTGGTCGAGAACGGCCGCGTTTGCGGCGTGGTCACCGACAAGGGCGAGATCCGCGCCGACAAGGTGGTGATATGCGGTGGCATGTGGTCGCGCGATCTCGCGGCACAGATCGGCGTGACGCTGCCGCTGCACGCCGCCGAGCATTTCTACATCGTCACCGAGACCATCCCCGGCCTGCCCGCCAATTTGCCGGTGCTTTTCCTGGGCGACGAGTGCTCCTACTACAAGGAAGACGCCGGTAAGCTGCTGCTCGGCTGCTTCGAGCCGGTGGCCAAGCCGTGGGGCCATAACGGCATCTCGCCCGATTTCTGCTTCGACAGCCTGCCCGAGGACTTCGAGCATTTCGAACCGATCCTCGAAATGGCAACCAGGCGGGTGCCGCTGCTGGCGGATGTCGGCATCAAACTGTTCTTCAACGGACCGGAAAGCTTTACGCCGGATGACCGCTATCTGCTGGGCGAGACGGCTGAGGTCTCCGGCCTGTTCTGCGCCACCGGCTTCAATTCCGTCGGCATCCTCTCCTCGGGCGGCGTCGGCAAGGCGCTGTCGGAATGGATCCGCGACGGGCGCCCACCGGTCGATCTCGCCGATGTCGACGTGCGCCGCACCATGTCGTTCCAGTCGAACAAGAAATATCTCTACGACCGCACCACCGAAACGCTTGGCCTTTTGTTCGACATGCACTGGCCATACCGCCAGTTCGCCACGGCGCGCCACATCCGCAAGAGCCCGTTCCACGACCGCCTGATGGCGGCGGGTGCCTGCATGACCGAGGCCGCCGCCTACGAACGCCCTGGCTTCTTCGCTTTGCCCGGCATGAAGGCCGAGATCGACTATTCCTACGGCCGCCAGAACTGGTTCGGCGCCTGCGGCGAGGAAAGCCGCAACACGGCTGACAACGTTACGCTGTTCGACCATTCCTGCTTCGTGAAATACTGGATCGAGGGGCGTGACGCCTGCGCGGTGCTCAACCGCATCTGTGCCAACAATGTCGACGTACCCGCCGGCCGCGTCGTCTACACGCAATGGCTGAACGAGCTAGGCGGCATCGAAGCCGATGTCACGGTCACCCGCATCTCCGAAACCGCCTACATGGTCGTGACCATCGCCGTGTCGCAGCGGCGCGACCTGGCCTGGCTCAAGCGCCATATCCCGGCGGACGCGCATGTCTTCGTGCAGGATGTCACCTCCGGCCTGCCCATGCTGGCGCTGATGGGGCCGAAATCGCGCGATCTCCTGCGCGCCGTCTCGCCCGATGACTTCTCGGAGGCGGCGTTTCCCTTCGGCACCAGCCGCGAGATCGACCTTGGCTATGCGCGGGTGCGCGCCAGCCGGCTGACCTTCGTCGGCGAGCTTGGCTGGGAGCTCTACATGCCCGCCGAGTTCGCCGCCCATGTCTTCGACAAGCTGGCCGAGGCGGGCGCCGATTTCGGCCTGCGCCAAGGCGGCTACTTCGCCATCAATTCGCTGCGCATGGAGAAAGGTTACCGCCACTGGGGTCACGACATCGGCGAGGAAGACAGCCCGCTGCAGGCAGGGCTTGGCTTTGCCGTGGCGTTCGACAAGCCAGGCGGCTTCATCGGCCGTGATGCGCTGTTGCTGCAGAAGGAGGCGGGCAAGCCGCGCCGCCGCTTGGTGCAGTTGCGGCTGCAGGCCGAAGATGCGCCTCTCCTCTATCATCACGAACCGATCTGGCGCGGCGGCAAGATCGTCGGTTCGGTCACCTCCGGCGCCTACGGCCACCGCATCGGCGCCTCGCTCGGCATGGGCTATGTCGAATGCGAGGGCGGTGTCGACGATGCCTGGCTGGCAGCCGCCCTCTGGAGATCGAAATCGCCTGGAAGCGATACAAGGCCATTGCGCAGCTCAAGCCGTGGTACGATCCGAAGGGGGAACGCCTGAGACCGTGACAGAACCTCCTTTTGGATCAGTCGGAGGCCCTAAGTCCCAGCCACGCTGAAGGTCCGCTTCGGCTTCCGCTGATGCCTGAAGCTACCAGTCCGCTTTCGGCCCAGTCGTGACCGAGCATGGGCTGTCTGATTGAGACTTCTGCCTCGGCCAGCTAGCCGCCGGCACAAAATCAGCATCGTCGGCCTATAATGTCATCAAGAGCTTCGATCCTTGAAGCGGTTCCAGAGATGCATGCGGTTCGCGACCTGCACGGCGACCGGATGGAACGGAACCGGTTTCATGTTGGTGACCGGCAAAGGCATCTGCTCGTCCCGGCGCCGGCCTGCCGCCCAGCGGCCGATTTCCTGGCCAAGAGACATTGCCAATGCCACGCCGCGGCCGGAATAGACGCCGCCAAACACGAGGCCGGGTGCCAGGCGATAGAGGCGAGGTCTGCGATCAGGCACCACGGCAAAGGTGCCATGCCAGTATTCCACGATCGGCGGTTCGCCGCCGAATGCGCGAAAAGCCTTGCCCAGCATGCTCGAGACCTTGGCGCGACCGCGGTCGGCCTCGTCAAACCACAATGTATGCGTGCCGCCGCTCACCAGCCGGCCGTCGACGTCGTAGTGGAAATAGCGGATGTCGTTGCGCATGTCGGACACCGCGGGGTTGCCGACAAGGATCTGGGTGCGCAGGCCTTCCGGCAGCGGGTTTGTCGCGGCCTGGAAGACCTTGAACGGCATCAGTGTCTTCTTCAGCCCAGCCCAGAGGTCGCCGGTAAGCGCATTCGTGGCAAGCACCACTTCTGGCGCCGTGACGCTTCCCGTTGCGGTGAAGACGCGCCAGCCGCCTTCCACCTTCTCGATGCGAGACGCCGCGGCGTTCTCGAAGATGGTCACGCCTTCGCGCTCAAGGGCGCCGGCAAGGCCAATGGTCATGGCGAACGGATTGATGTGGCCGGAATTGTGCACCATCCAGCCGCCGAGATAGGGGCTGCCGATGCGCGCGCTGGCTTCGGCCCGGTCAAGCCAGGAGACATTGGCGCCGAAGGCTTTCCACTCTTCGTAGAACTGGTGCGCGCGGGCAAGCGTGGTGTCGGTGTGAGCGGGCTGGATCCAGCCTTCCTGAACCTGGTGGGCGTCTATGTTGAAGCGCTGCATCAGGCCGAAGGCTACGCCGGCCGCATCCGCAACCATGCGATTGTAGCGCTCACCGATCGTCTTGCCGTAGACCGCCTCGAACTCCGCCGGCGAGGCCTTGGAATGGTGGGAGATGACAAGGCCGTTGTTGCGGCCCGACGCTGCCGATCCGATCTCGTTGCTCTCAAGCAGGATGACATTGACGCCGCTGTCGCGCGCGCCGAGTGCCGCGGCCATGCCGGTGAAGCCGCCGCCGACCACCAGCACGTCCGTCTTCAGGTCGCCTTGCGGTGCCGGTGCGGCCGGGCGCCTGTTCGCGGTCTTGCGCCACAGATGCGGCGTCTTCCAGTCGACCTCAAACATGAAGGACGTCCTCGCTGGCGCCGCCGAGATAGTGTTCCCTCAGGGCCGAATGCGCGGCCATTTCCTGCGCCGGGCCATGCAGCTTCACCTTGCCGGTGTTGAGCAGGTAGGCGTAGTCGCCGCATTCAAGCGCCAGCTGAACGTTCTGCTCGACGAGCAGGATCGAAATGCCGTGGCGCGACAGGTCGAGGATGATGCGGAAGATCTGGTGGACGATCTTCGGGGCAAGGCCGAGAGACGGCTCGTCGAGCATCAGAAGCTTCGGCTCGGCCATAAGCGCGCGCCCGATCGCCAGCATCTGCTGCTGGCCGCCGGACATGCGGCTTGCCATGCCGTTGCGCCGTTCCTTGAGCACAGGAAACAGCTCGAACACCTCGGCGCGCAATGCCTCGAAACTCTTCCCGCCGCGACCGATATGGGCCGCGACCAAGTTTTCCTCCACCGTCAGGCGCTGGAAGATCTGGCGGCCTTCCGGGCAGTGGGTGATGCCGAGACGCACGACCTGTTCGGGGCGCATCCCGGTGATGTCGCGGCCCTCGAACGCGATGCTGCCTGCGGTGGGCCGCGCCACGCCGGAAACGGAATTGAGCAGCGTCGTCTTGCCGGCGCCGTTCGGACCCAGGATGACGACGATCTCGTGCGGATCGACGTCAATGCTGATGCCCTCAAGAACGCCGACGCGCCCGTATCCCGAGCTGAGCCCGGCGATTCTGAGCAGCGGCCCGGATGTCGTCGATGTCATTGGCGGTTCCCAGATAGGCGAGTTGGACGTCGGTGCTTGCCTGCACTTCGGCGGGCGTGCCCCGGAAGAGCAGTTTCCCATGATGCATGACGATGATGCTGTCGCAGAGTGTCATGACGAGATCCATGTCGTGCTCGACGACGATCATGATCCGGTCGGGCGAACGCAACGCGGTGAGTTTTGCCGTCAGTTCCGCCGTCTCGTGGTGGTTCAATCCGGCGGCGGGCTCGTCGAGCAGCAGGACGCGCGGATTGGCGACCAAGGCGCGGGCGATCTCCAGCATGCGTTGTCGGCCATAGGGCAGGCCCCCGGCATCGACGTCGGCGTAGCCCTGAAGGTCAAAAAACCGCAGGATTTCCATGCATTTCTCACGCCGGCGCCGGCGCTGGGCGTTGGCATAGGGTGGCCAGATCACTTCCCTCCAGGCGGCCGCAACCTCGGCGGGATAGAAACAGACTTCAAGGTTCTCGATCGCCGACATCTGGTCGAAGAGGCGGATGTTCTGATAGGTGCGGGCAATTCCCGAATTGGCGATCTGGTATTTCTTGAGTTTGTCGAGACGCTTGCCGTCGAGCGTGATCGAGCCCGACGACACTGTGTAGGAACCAGCCGTCATGTTGATCAGCGTCGACTTGCCGGCGCCGTTCGGTCCGATCACGCCGTGGATTATGCCGGGAGCGAAGTCGGTCGACACGCCGTCGATGGCGACGACCTCGCCATACACCTTGCGAAGGCTCTGAAAGACCAGCGTCATTTTCCGAAAAGCCCTCGGATCAGTTTCTCCGGCCCGAAGCTGCGCGGCACGATGCCGGCCGGGCGCGCGATGATCAGCGAGATCATCAAAAGACCGAGGAAGAGGATGCGCCATTCGGCGAATTCGCGCAGCAGCTCCGGCAGCAGGATCAGGATTGCCGCGCCGGCGACGATGCCGAAGATGTTGCCGATGCCGCCGACCACGATCATCAGCACGATCAGCACCGATTCCTGCAGCGTGAAGCTTTCCGGGCTGACGAAACGCTGCGATGCGGCGAAGATCGCGCCGGCTATGGAACCGATCGTGGCCGAGGTGGCGAAAGCGGCAAGCTTGGCATTGGTGGTGTTGATGCCGATGCCGCGCGCGGCATCCTGGTCCTCGCGGATCGCCGCCCACGCCTTGCCGAGGATGGAGCGCTCGAGCCGCCAGACCACGGTGCCGACGATGAGCACGGTGATCAGCAGCAGCCAGAAGAAGTCGATCGGCCGGGCAATCTGTATGCCGAGGATCGACGCCTTGTCCAGCCGGGCAATGCCTTGCGGCCCTCCGGTCAGCCAGTCGAGATTGTTGATGATGATGCGGATGATCTCGCCGAAGCCAAGTGTGACGATGGCCAGATAGTCGCCGCGCAATCGCAACACCGGAATGCCGAGCAATATGCCGGTGACCGCACCCAGGCAGGCGGCGACGAGCAGGATGAGCAGGAACGGCATATGCAGGCCGAGCTGCGGGCTTGCCAGCAGCCCATAGCTGTAGGCGCCGACCGCGTAGAAGGCGACGAAGCCGAGATCCAGCAGCCCGGTATAGCCGATCACGATGTTCAGGCCGATGCCGAGCAGGATGTAGATCAGCAGGCTGTTGAGGACACGGACATGGTAGTTGGGCAGGAAGGGCGTGGCCATGATCAGCGCGATCGCGATGGCGAAGACGAGCCAGGAGATGGTCCGGTTCGCACGCGGCCGGGCCGCGGCGAGAGTGTCGGCGGCGGCCATCAGAATTCCCTCTTGTACACGATGCTTTCCTCGGAGACGGCCTCGCCGAGTATACCGGCAGGACGGACCAGAAGCACGAGTATGAGGATCGCAAAGGCGAGAACGTCGCGATACTCGGTGCCGAGCACGCCGTTTGTGACAATGGGCAGCAGCGCGGTTCCCCACACTTCGATAAAAGCCAGGATGAAGGCGCCGAGCATGGCGCCGGGGATTGAACCGATGCCGCCGAGGATGGCCGCGGTGAAGGCCTTCAGCCCGATGACGGCGCCCATGCTGGGCGACATGATGCCATAGTAACTGGAATAGAGGATGCCGCCGGCAGCGCCGAGAAGCGGCCCGACGAAGAACACCATGGAGATGGCGCCGTTGACGTTGATGCCAAGCAGCTGTGCGGTCGGTCGGCTTTCCGATACGGCGCGCACGATGATGCCGATACGGCTCCGGTTGACTAGGACATGCAGGCCGAACATCAGCACGAAGGCGGCGATCAGGATGCCGATCTGCATCAAGGTGATGGTGCCGCCCATCACCTGATATCGGACGACGGGGAAGAAGCTGGGAAAGGCGACTGGCTGTGGGCCGGCCAGGATCTGCACCCCGGTGACGAGCGACAATGAGACGCCGAGCGAGGACAGCATCGGCGCGAGCCGGGTGGAGCTTCTCAGCGGTTTGTAGGCGACCCTTTCGATGCCGACTCCAATGAGGCCGACGAGGAAGATCGCCACGAGAAAGGCCGCGGTAAGCGCCAGCGCGCCCGACATCCCGACATCGCCGACCAGCAGGCTGAGCGCCAGAAACGCTACATAGGCGCCGAGCATGAACATCTCGCCATGGGCGAAGTTGATCATGCGCAACACGCCGTAGACCATGGTGTAGCCGAGCGCGATCAGGGCGTAGATCGAGCCGATGGTCAGGGCATTTACCGTTTGTTGGATAAGATTTCCCAGCATGGGCCGGCGTCCTGTGCCTGCAACCCCATGGACCGGTCGAACCGGGAAGGGGAATGGTCGACGTGGCCGCCCGTACTTGCGGCAGGCACGCCCGTCAACAGGTGAAGGAGCCGCTTCGCGCGTAGCGATGCGGCTCCGGCGGTCTGGCTGCTATTTCGAACCGACGAGATGGAAGCCCGTTCCCTCCACCTTGTAGAGGTAGGATGGGGCGACTTTGAGTTCGCCGGTTTCGTCGAATTCCAGCTCGCCGACGACGGTCTTCGCCTTAACTGCATGCAATGCCGCGTTGAGGTCCTCACGCGTGAGGCCTTTCGTCGTTTTCAGCACCTGTTCCAAAATCTGGCCCTGTACATAGCCGTAGATCGAATACGGGCCGGCTTCCTCACCATATTTCGCCTTGTAGAGTTTGGCGAAATCGGCGATCTCGGGGGAGGCATCCATCGGCGGCACCTGGATCGCGACAAGCGTGCCCTGGACATTGGCTTCGCCGGCCTGTTTGATGAGGTCCGGCGTGTAGCCGCCGTCCGGCACCATTAGCACGGCGGCGATACCTTGCTCGTGCATCTGCTTGGCAAACAGCGCAAGCTGCGGCATGACGGCGCCGAGATAGATCGCATCGGGCTTCTTGGACTTGATCTGGGCCAGCACAGCGGTGAAGTCCACGTCGGATGGCGCCACGGCAATGGTATCGAGGACCTTGCCGCCGCCGGTTTCGAAGTTCTTGGCGAAGATTTCGGAAATGCCCTGGCCGAAGACCTGCTTGTCGTTGACGATCACGGCAGTCTTGGCGCCGAGCTTGCCCAGCGCATATTCGGCTGGCAACAATGCGCCGGCCAGATCGTTGGCCACCGGGCGCACCATGAACTTGTAGCCC
>NZ_RZRR01001511.1:0-599 GCF_003998555.1 Mesorhizobium sp. M7A.F.Ca.CA.002.09.1.1
CGGTCATATTCCGGAGCCTTGTCGCCAAGATCCTTGATCGGCAGGTTGGCAACCTCGTCGCCCTGGTGCAGCACGCGGAAGCGCAGATCGTCGGTGGTCTTGCCGACGATGGCGAAGTCGAGCCCCCATTTGTGGAAGATCGCCTCGGCTTCCTTTTCCTTTTCCGGACGCAGCACCATCAGCATGCGCTCCTGGCTTTCCGAAAGCATCATTTCGTAGGCGCTCATGCGCTCTTCGCGCACCGGCACCTTGTCGAGATCGAGCTCGATGCCGAGGTCGCCCTTGGCGCCCATTTCGACCGCCGAGCAGGTGAGGCCGGCCGCACCCATGTCCTGGATGGCGATGACGGCGCCCGAGGCCATCAGTTCGAGGCTGGCTTCCAGCAGGCACTTTTCGGTGAAGGGATCGCCGACCTGCACTGTCGGACGCTTCTCATCGATCTTGTCGTCGAATTCGGCCGAAGCCATGGTGGCGCCGCCGACGCCGTCGCGGCCGGTCTTGGCGCCGAGATAGACGACCGGCAGGCCGACTCCCTTGGCTTCGGACAGGAAGATCGCATCGGTCTTGGCAAGGCCCGCTGCAAAGGCGTTGACCAGGAT
>NZ_RZRR01001512.1:0-598 GCF_003998555.1 Mesorhizobium sp. M7A.F.Ca.CA.002.09.1.1
CCCCATATCAGATGATTTCAATGTCGGTGTGGACGGCGATTTGTCAGGAAGCAATTCGAGGTATTTTCTGCCGGCTCGAGCTTGCCGGGCAATCAACAATTTCCAGCCGCTTTGCCGCTGCCAGAATCTCGCTTCCCGGCTATAAGAGGCCATGGTTCTTTTCGAACTGACACTCGTTCTGCTGTTGATCGCCGTTGCGCTGACGGCGCTGTCGCGGCGCGTGCAGGTTCCTTATCCCTCTTTGCTGGCGCTGGCAGGGGTGGCCATCGCCTTCGTGCCTGGCGTGCCGACCATCGAGATCGACCCGGAACTGGCGCTTGCCCTGTTCATCGCGCCGGTGCTGCTCGACGCCGCCTATGACACGTCGCTGCGCGATCTCAACCGCTACAAGGTGCCGCTTGTGCTGCTGGCGCTTGGTGCCGTCCTTTTCACGACAGCGACGGTGGCGCTGGCCGGCTGGGCGATGGCAGGTCTGCCGATTGCCGCGGCTATAGCGCTTGGCGCCATCGTGGCGCCGCCCGATGCGGTTGCGGCATCGGCCGTGCTTGGCCAGTTCAAGGTGCCGCATCGCGTCACTGCCATTCTGCAAGGCGAGAGC
>NZ_RZRR01001513.1:0-598 GCF_003998555.1 Mesorhizobium sp. M7A.F.Ca.CA.002.09.1.1
GAGTAGGGGAGTAGGGGAGTAGGGGAGTAGGGTGTGTGTTCCGCAGGTGCGATCTGCCCCTACTGTCTTACTGCCCTATTCCCTTACTCCCCTAGAGCAATCAAATGCCTTCACCGGCAAGTTCCTCCGAAATCGTGCCGACCTGGTCCTGGGCGCTGCGCATCATCGGATAGATGGCCAGCACCTTTTGCCAGGCCTCGAGCGCCGATTGCTTGTGGCCGGTCAACGCCATGATCTGCGCCAGGCCGGACAGCGCACCGAAATGGCGCGGCTCGAGCTGCAGCGTATGGTCGATGTCGGACATCGACTTGCCGTAGTTCTTCATCATGAAATGGACGGTGGCGCGCCGGTTCCAGCCCTCGGCATAAGTAGGCTGCAAAGTCACCACCTGGTCGAGGAAATCGAGCGCGACGTCGAACTTCTGGCCCTCGACGGCTTTTTGCGACCATTGCATCATCAGGTCGATCGAGGCGCTGCCGGATTGCGACCACTCGCTCCAGATGTTGCCGGCGATGCGCTCCGCCGCCTTTTCGTTGCGTTCGCGTTTCAAGTCGCTGAACAGCTGATCGAGGCGGGCTTGTTTTGTCGTTTGGGCGGG
>NZ_RZRR01001514.1:0-594 GCF_003998555.1 Mesorhizobium sp. M7A.F.Ca.CA.002.09.1.1
CAATAGGCCGGCAGGACAGAGGGGGCGCGACGGATCGCCGACGTCCGCTTTCGTTCCGCTCTTGGCATGGCCTTGCCTACTGAAAATTCCGCCCCTTGGGCATGACCTGTTCCGCTTCTTCCGACAGCGTTGCGAGATCCTGCCGGATCGGCGCGCTTTGTTTGGCGGGGCTGGAGCGATCCGAACCGTCCTTGGCGAGGTCTCTCGGAGGAACCACTGGTGCAGTCTCGCTGACCTTCTCCAGAAGCACGGTCAGCCAGGGCGTCAGATCCTCGATCTTCTCGGCAACGATGTGGACCACACCCGATTCCGACTGCAATTTCCCGGTGACCTTGACGAACCGGGCCCCCATGACGATAGGCCGATAGCGGTCGAAGGTTCTTTGCCAGAAGATGATGTTGGCCACCGCCTTGTCGTCCTCCAGCGTCAGGAAGATCGCATTGCCCTTGCCGGGGCGCTGCCGCACCAGCACGAGGCCGGCGACCGAGACGCGCCTGCCGTCGCGCACGGAAGGAAGATTCGCATTCGGGATGACGCCGGCGCGGTCGAGCCGCTCGCGCAGGAAGGCGACCGGATGCGCCTTCAGCGACAGGC
>NZ_RZRR01001515.1:0-594 GCF_003998555.1 Mesorhizobium sp. M7A.F.Ca.CA.002.09.1.1
CTTCGGCGATATCGTCGAGGAACAGGCCAGCGACAACAGCCGTCACCGGCGCGATGAGCAACGCCATGCCGAAGGCAAGCGCTATTGCCGCGATGATGCCGCCGAGCCACCCGGCCCAGGACGGCATGCCGGGCAACAGCGTCTGCAGCCACGGCAGCGCCAGCCACTCGACGAGGCTGGTCAGGCCGAACCACAGAGCCACCAGTGCCAGCACGGTCAAGCCCAGCGTCTTGACGAACACGGCCCGGAAGGGAGGCGAAATCAGCTCGAGGGCCGCAGCGCGGGCAGCGTCGAAAATCACCTTGTCACACCCCCGGTTAGCGGACGCCGCCTAAAAGGCGGATGCTTCCGAGATAGGCAGCGCAGGCCATGAGCACAAGCGGGCTGGCGTTTACCGCGCAAACGCCGGCTTTCGAACCGGGATGGTCATGGCAGCGACCCCGGCCACGACAAAACCCATGCCCAGCCATGCCGTCGAACCAAGACTTTCGCCGAGGAAGAGAGCGCCGATGCCGACGCCGATCGGCACGCGCAGATAGGCCTGCGAGGTGGTGCCGACCGAACCCAGCGTGTGGATGAGGCGGAAATAGATAA
>NZ_RZRR01001516.1:0-593 GCF_003998555.1 Mesorhizobium sp. M7A.F.Ca.CA.002.09.1.1
AGCGTGCTCTTGCCGGTTACCCGTGCTGAATCGATGGTGTCGTTCATGCGGTTGAGGCAGCGCAGGAAGGTGGACTTGCCGCAGCCGGAGGGGCCGATCAGCGCCGTCACCTGGTTCAGGCGGACGTCGAGATCGACGTCGAACAGCGCCTGCTTCTCGCCGTAGAACACGCCGACCTTGTCGCCGCGCATTTTTATCACTTCGTTCGACTTCATCTTGTCGCCCACTGCGTTTTCAAGGGACTGTTCGGTCATGATGTTCATACCAAAATGCCTTTTTTCTACCAGCGCCGCTCGAACCGACGCCGAAGCACGATCGCGGTGATGTTCATGGCCATGAGGAAGACGAGCAGGATGATGATGGCGCCGGACATACGCTCGACGAAGGCGCGTTCGGCCTCGTTCGCCCACATATAGATCTGCACCGGCAGCGCGGTGGCCGGATCGAAAGGCGTCGTCGGTGGATCGGCGACGAAGGCGACCATGCCGATCAACAGCAGCGGCGCGGTTTCGCCGAGCGCGCGCGCAAGACCGATGATGGTGCCGGTGAGGATGCCGGGCGCGGCAAGCGGCAGGATGTGCTGGAACACCATC
>NZ_RZRR01001517.1:0-593 GCF_003998555.1 Mesorhizobium sp. M7A.F.Ca.CA.002.09.1.1
CCGCGCGAACCGCCCGGCAGGCCTTCTTTATTTTATTTGTATACAAATGAGTTTTGGAGCCATGTCGCCAACGCATGACGCATATGAGAAAGCCGCATAGCAGCTCCTGTTTTCACTTAATGTCTTGTAAATGATCGTAAATTTTGAGCACCTTGCCCAAATCTGTCGCAATCGATGTCGCATTTCATATCAAGCGGTTCGCTTTTGCGATTTAGTTTCTGCTTACACAAGCCTATATCAGCGCCAGCAAACGAGCTGCCCCACTCCATCAAGCGAAGGCGACCCGTCTGAGCAACCGAATGGAGATGATTATGAAGCTTTTTGCCCGCCTCTTTGCCCGCCGCGAAATGAACCTGACCACCGCTCTCGAGCGTCAGCGTCTCGCCAACACCATGCCCGGCCAGACTGGCGCCATGAATGCGGCGCGCCTCGGCTTCGTCGCCTGAAGATTTTCCAGGCAGCGCATCCCTGCCGCTGCTTTAAAACTGCAACGCCGCCTGCCTCCAGCCAGAGCGGCGTTTTTGTTCTGCGCACAGGCTGTACGCTGCCTGTCCCTTGAACAGTTCGTGCCACTTCCGGGCCCCGCTGCACGC
>NZ_RZRR01001518.1:0-592 GCF_003998555.1 Mesorhizobium sp. M7A.F.Ca.CA.002.09.1.1
GCACCAGCCAGCTCTGCAGCCCGACCGGAACGGCGCCGAAAGCAAAGCCCCAGACCGCAACGGCGGCAGCGGCGATCGTCGGCGAAGCTCCGAAAACCAGCATCGAGGCGGCGGCCGGTGCGATCAGCAAGGGCGCCAGCCCAACGGCTGCCTTGAGGCTGCGCTCGGCCAGGATGCCGCCGGCGACATTGCCGAAGAAGCCGCCAATGCCATAGGCCAGCAGCACCAGCGAGATCGTCTCGATGTCGAGCACGGGGACCTTCTCGAGGAAGGGACGGACATAGGTGAAGCCGGCAAAGTGTCCCGAAGCGACCAGCAGCACGACCAGCAGCGCCACCCGGATCGACGGACGCTTCAGCACGTGGAGCAAGGTGCGGAAGCTTGCCACACCCACGGGGGGGCAATTTCGGAATGGTGGCCAGCTGCACCAGCAGCGCCAGGGCGGCGACCACGGTCGCAATCATGAAGGCCGTGCGCCAGCCCCAGATGTCACCGACATAGGCGCCGACCGGCGCCGCACAGACGGTCGCCAGCGAAACGCCGGTCAGGATGATCGACATGGCGCGCGGCATCAATCGCATCGGCACCATCC
>NZ_RZRR01001519.1:0-590 GCF_003998555.1 Mesorhizobium sp. M7A.F.Ca.CA.002.09.1.1
GCACGGAGCTGTTCGTCGACCGTTCGATGCTGCCGGACGATGGCGAGGAAGACGAATTCTACCATGCCGACCTCGTCGGCCGCGAAGTCCGCGACCACCTTGCCAAGCACGGCACCCGTGTCGTCGCGGACTTCGAGGCCGACGAGGTCGGCATGGTAGAATTCGTCTTCCTCGCCATCGTCCGGCAGCATCGAACGGTCGACGAACAGCTCCGTGCCGGCCAGCGCCTCGGCCGCATTGCGGTCGGCAATGCCCTTGAAACGGACCACGACGACGGTGTTGGCGGGCCTGATGTCGACGATCTGGAAGGCGCGCCCGTCCCTGGCGTAGAGCGGCCCGTAGTCGGCCAGCGCCAGCGGCTCGCCGGTGAAGGTCTTCACCCGCAATTCGCCCTTGATGCCATGGGCGGCGCCGATCACGGCCATCTGGACAGGATTCTGGAGCTTGCTCATGGCGAAATATCCTTTGGCCTGCTCTAGCCCCACGCGGCTGTCATTTCAATGACTGGCTATTCTCCGCTTCCTAACCCGAATATCCGAAAATGCCGCCATGCAGGAATTCCTCATCCCGGCCAAACCCGATCTCCAGGC
>NZ_RZRR01001520.1:0-587 GCF_003998555.1 Mesorhizobium sp. M7A.F.Ca.CA.002.09.1.1
CGTGTGTGTCGTGTTAGTGGAGTGGCCATGAGTCCGGTCGGAAGAATCTCTCTAGTGTTGGCCGCTGCGGTGCTGGGCGGGGCGGGCGCCGCCAATGCGGGCGAGGGCAGCTGGCTGTCCGGCGACTGGTATCTGACCGTTGGCGCCACCGGCCTGGTCGCGCCCAATTTCGAGGGCGGCAGGAAATACATGCTGAGCGCCCAACCCATCATCTCATTGGGCAAGGCCGGACCGGCGGCACGCTTTGTCTCGCGCAACGACAACATCTCGTTGGCGCTGGTCGACGATGGCGGTGTCCGCGCCGGCCTGACCGGCAAGTTCCTGTTTTCCCGCGACGACGACAACGCCGATGAACTGAAGGGCCTCGATCCGGTGCGCTGGGGCGGCGAAGTCGGCGGCTTCTTCGAATTCTATCCGACGGACTGGCTGCGCGCCCGCGCCGAGCTGCGCCACGGCATTCGCGCCCACAACGGCTTTGTCGCCGACATCGCCGCCGATGCCTTTTACGACGTGACGCCGACCGTCAGGATTTCGGGAGGACCGCGTGTTTCCTTCGCCTCTGGCAACTATTTTGACGCCTATTATGG
>NZ_RZRR01000151.1:0-8232 GCF_003998555.1 Mesorhizobium sp. M7A.F.Ca.CA.002.09.1.1
CATCATGGCCGCTGAACAGGGGCAGCGACAGCACATAGAGATCGCTGCTGGTTCCGGTGCCGACCAGCGACAGGCCGGCGAAGGCGATCGGCAGCACGAACAGGTTGATCGCCACGAGGTAGAGCGGGAACACCCATGTCGCGGTGCGCAGTTCGGCCTCGCCGCGGTTTTCGACGATGGTGACGTAGAACTGCCGCGGCAGCATGATGATGGCAAAGCCGCTCAGGCACGTCAGCACCAGCCAGGTGGCGAGCGAGGTGTTGTAGCTCATCGCCTGCCGGACCTGCGCGTTCTCGGCGAGCTTGTCGAACATGTCGCCCGGGCCGCCGAAGATCAGGAAGGTGACCATCAGGCCGATCGCCAGGAAGGCGGCGAGCTTGACGACGGTTTCGACCGCCACCGCCAGCACCAGTCCGTCCTGGTGTTCGGTGGCGTCGGCGTGACGGGTTCCAAACAGCACCGCGAACAGCGCCAACAGCATGGCGACGACCAGCGAGATGTCGCTGACGAAGGGATCGAACGAAGGCGGCGATCCCGTATAGTGCTCGACCATCAGGCTGACCGAACCGGATATCGCCTTCAACTGCAGCGCGATATAGGGCACCGCGCCGATGGTGGCGATCAGCGTGGCGATCGCCGCGACGGTGAAACTCTTGCCGTAGCGTGCGCCGAGGAAATCAGCGATCGAGGTGATCTTCTCGGTCTTGGCCAGCCGCACGATACGGTTGAGCAGCGGGAAGCCGAAGACGAAGACGAGCACCGGGCCCGTATAGATGCCGAGGAATTCGAGGCCGCGTTCGGAAGAGAGACCGACCGAGCCGAAGAAAGTCCAGGATGTGCAGTAGATCGCGAGGCTGAGCGCATAGATGAAAGGCCGCCCCCGGCTCGGCTCGGAGATGGCCGAGCGGCGGTCGCCGAGGCTGGCGATGGCAAACAGCAGCGTCACATAGGCGACCGCGATGATGACGATGAACAAGCCCTGCACGCTTGGACTTTCCTCCTCTGCCGTCTTTCTATCCGGCTTGCCCGGACGCAACCACAGCTTGGCGTCCGAGTCCATTGCAGAGCTGTGCAGGACGGCTATCAGGGCGGCGCGTCGGTGTCGTTATGGTGAAGATCGCCGCTGAGCGCCGTGGAAAATACGGCCAATGACGACCTCCTCCAAACCCATGCGATAGAGGATGATGTGCTTGCCGTGGACGAACTGATGGGTCCTGCCTTCATAGAGCCGGCCCATACTCGGATAGTCGCCGAGCAACTCAAACACCGCGTCGAGTTCGCGCAGGTACTTTTCGGCCTGAGTGTGGCCGAAGTTTTCGAAGGTGTGTCGGTAAATGTCTTTCAGATCGCGTTCGGCGCGATGCGTTATCCTATGGCGCATGCGGGAGTTCGGCACGCGCTTCCCGAATAATGTCGTCGATCGACTTTTCGCTGACCGGGCTCTCAAAACCTTCGTTGATCGCCGCCTGAATCGCTTTCCGCTTCTCGTCGGGCGAAAGCGCGTCAAACCAAGCGCGCTGCTCCTTTGTTGGAGCCGCCCACGGATAAACATCAATGCTGATGGTTTCGAGCATGTTCATGAGAACATTATAGGCGAAAACGCCTATAATTTCCAGAAATTCAATGCTGGCTTTGCCGTGCCGTCAATGCGGGAAACCTTGCAAAGAGCGATTGATCGCTCGCGTCAACAACCAGGGGCCCATGCCGTGCTCGGCGGCAATCTGGTCCAGCGTGGTCGTTTTGCAGTGATTCGGCGGCATCTGTGTCGATTTGCATCGCGGGGATATGAAATTTCACGCCCTTGTACGCAACGCGTCAAATTCGGCAGAGCTGCCGCCCAAAGTGCCGTAAGGTAAGGAGAAAGCGGTTGTTTTCTCCCTTTTACCCATGTTGCGTCAGGAGGTTTTTGTTATGTTGCCTCAGGTCGATGCCGCAAGGACGGAAACGGCAGCTCGGCCAGTCACGACAAGGAGGGTCGAATGCTGAAAGAATTCCAGGAATTTATTTCCAAGGGCAATGTGATGGACCTTGCGGTCGGCGTCATCATCGGCGCGGCCTTCGGCAAGATCGTCGATTCCCTTGTTAACGATATCATCATGCCGACCGTCGGCGCGATTTTCGGCGGCTTGGACTTCAACAATTATTTCCTTGGCCTCTCCTCGGCCGTCAACGCCACCTCGCTGGCCGACGCCAAGAAGCAAGGCGCGGTCTTTGCCTACGGCAGCTTCATCACTGTCGCGTTGAACTTCCTCATCCTCGCTTTCATCATTTTCCTGATGGTCAAGGCGGTGAACAACATGCGCAAGCGGCTTGAGCGCGAGAAGCCCGCTGCACCGGCGGCTCCGCCGCCAGCCGACGTCGCGCTGCTCACCGAAATTCGCGATCTGCTCGCCAGGCGCTGACCACGGGCAGCATTGCTGGACCAAAACCCCGGTCGTTGGCGGCCGGGGTTTTCTGTTTTCGCATCTGGTAAGGACCGCTGACGAAAACCGCAGACCAAAAACGGATCCGCCCATGACCCTGATCGACAGCTTGCGCACCGAGGCCCGTGCGGCACCCGAAAGTGGCATTGTCGCCGTCGTCAATTACGGCCGCCTGCGCGAAGGCATGATTCCGCTCTGGGCCGGCGAAGGCGACCTGCCGACGCCAGCCTTCATCACCGATGCCGCGTCGAAGGCGCTGGCCGGCGGCGAGACATTCTACACCTGGCAAAGGGGCATCCCCGATCTCAGGCAGGCACTCTCCCGTTACTATGCCAGGCATTTCGGCAAGAATTTCCCGGAGGAAGAATTCATCGTCACCGGCTCCGGCATGCATGCCATCCAGCTGGCGCTCGACGCGCTCGCCGGCGCCGGCGACGAGGTGGTCTACCTGTCGCCGGCCTGGCCGAATTTCGATGCCGCAGCAGGGATAGCGGGAGCCGTTCCAGTCGCGGTCACGCTCGATCATTCCGGCAATGGCTGGTCCTGCGACGTCGAGAAGATCGCCGCTTCGATCACGCCGCGCACAAAGGCGCTGTTCATCAACACGCCGTCGAATCCGACCGGCTGGACCGCCGATCACGAGACCTTGCAGGCGATCCTCGCTCTGGCGCGCGCGAAAAACCTCTGGATCATCGCCGACGAGATCTATTCACTGTTCCACTACGGCCACGGCCGCGCGCCGTCCTTCCTCGACATAGCGTCGGCGGAAGACCGTATCCTGTACGTCAACTCCTTTTCCAAGAACTGGGCGATGACCGGCTGGCGCGTCGGCTGGATCAAGACGCATCCGAGCTTGCAGCAGGTGTTCGAGAACCTGATCCAGTATTCGAGCTCCGGCGTCGCCCAGTTCATGCAGCGCGGTGCGGTCGCCGCCCTTGACGAGGGCGACGCCTTCGTCGCCGAACAGGTGGAGCGGGCGCGCAAGGCGCGCGACCTTGTCTGCGGCATCCTCGGCGCCACCGGCCGCGCTGGGTTTACGGTGCCGCAGGGCGCGTTCTATCTGTTTTTCACCGTCGAGGGCATCACCGATTCACGCACCGCTGCCTTCGACATCGTCGACAAGGCCAATGTCGGCCTGGCGCCAGGCACCGCTTTCGGCCCCGGCGGCGAGGCGTTTTTGCGGCTGTGCTTCCACCGCCGTCTCGACCAGATCGAGGAAGCGGCACACCGGCTGGCGAAGTGGATGAAGAACGCCTGAGCCGCTGACGAAGCCCGAATTGAAATCGCTCCGGCGAGCCAGATGGCCGCCGGAGTAGAGTTCCAAACGGCATCAGCCGCCTGACTTGGGCACCAGCAATGGAATGATGCGGTCGCTCTTGGCCACCGAAGGCCGACCGGCGGAGCCGTAGGGGATACCGAGCGCATCCCAGGTCTCGACCAGCGCATCCTGCAATTCGGCGATCAGCGCATCGGAATGGAACGGCGTTGGCGTGATGCGCAGCCGCTCGGTGCCGCGCGGCACGGTCGGGTAGTTGATCGGCTGGATGTAGATGCCGTGCACGCCGAGCAGGCGGTCGCTGGCCATCTTGCAGGCCTCGGGATCGCCGACCAGCAGCGGCACGATGTGCGTCGGCGAATCCATCACCGGCAGGCCGGCGGCCGACAGGATGTGTTTGGTTCTCGCGGCCTGCTGCTGCTGGGCGTCGCGCTCGGCCTGCGAGCGCTTGAGATGGCGGATCGAAGCGGCCGCGGCGGCAGCGATCGCCGGCGGCAGTGCCGTGGTGAAGATGAAGCCCGGCGCATAGGAGCGCACGGCGTCGATCACAGCGCTGGTGCCGGTGATGTAGCCGCCCAGCGTGCCGAATGCCTTGGCCAGCGTGCCTTCGATGATGTCGATGCGGTCGGCCAGGCCTTCGCGCTCGGTGATGCCGCCGCCGCGCGGCCCGTACATACCAACGGCATGGACCTCGTCGATATAGGTCATGGCGTTGTAGCGCTCGGCGAGTTCGACGATCTCTTTGATCGGCGCGATGTCGCCATCCATCGAATAGACGCTTTCGAAGACGATCAGCTTGGCACGTTCGCGCCCCGCCGCCTGCAAAAGGCTTTCCAGATGCGCCACGTCATTGTGGCGGAAGATCTTCTTTTCGGCGCCGGAACGCCGCACGCCTTCGATCATCGAGGCGTGGTTCAATTCGTCCGAGATGATCAGGCAGTTGGGCAAAAGCTTCGCGATGGTCGAGATCGAGGCCTCGTTGGAGACGAAACCGGAGGTGAAGACCAGTGCCGCTTCCTTGTCGTGCAGATCGGCAAGCTCCACCTCAAGCTCGACCAGCGGGTTCGAGGTGCCGGAAATGTTGCGGGTGCCGCCGGCGCCCGAACCCATCTTGCCAGCGGTATTCTGGAACGCGGCGATGACGTCGGGATGCTGGCCCATGCCGAGATAGTCGTTGGAGCACCAGACGGTGATTTCCTCGGCACGGCCATTGGAACGCCAGATGGCGCGCGGGAACTTGCCCGCGATCCGCTCGAGGTCGGCGAAAACGCGGTAGCGACGCTCGGCATGGAGCTGGTCGATCGCTTCCTCGAAGAACCGCTGATAGTTCATGTCGACTTCCCAATTTTTGCGCGGGATCATAATCATTGGCCCGTTGGTCGTCCACCTGGCCTTTTTGGTCAAAATGCCACGCCCCGGACCTGTTCCTAACGACCGCGGATCGTGGCCTATTCCCTTGATGTGGATGAACTTTGTTTCAGGACAATGCCACTGGCCGGCAATGCCGGTTACCAGGGGGTTCCAATGGCCATGCGGCGGGCTTTCCAGTAGAGCGGGGTTGAGACAGTTTCCGATAAATCTTGGATAAGCGAGGACGCGGATGACAGTTTTGGTGACAGGCGGCGCCGGTTACATCGGCAGCCATATGGTCTGGGAGCTGCTGGATGCCGGCGAAAGCGTGGTCGTTCTCGACCGTCTTTCCACCGGTTTCGAATGGGCAGTGGCGCCGGAGGCCAAGCTGGTCGTCGGCGATGTCGCCGACAAGGAATTGGTCGGCGCGGTCATCAGGGAGAACAAGGTCGACGCGATCATTCATTTCGCCGGCTCGATCGTGGTTCCGGAATCGGTCGCCGACCCGCTCGGCTATTATGAGAACAACACCTCGAAGACGCGCACGCTGATCGAAACCGCGGTGCGCGAAGGCGTGCCCAATTTCATCTTTTCCTCGACCGCCGCCGTCTACGGCGGCGCCGGGCTGGAGCCGGTGCGCGAGGACGCCCGCCTGGCGCCGGAATCGCCCTATGGCCTGTCCAAGCTGATGAGTGAGTGGATGCTGCGCGACGCGTCGATCGCGCATGGCCTGCGCTATACGGCGCTGCGCTACTTCAACGTCGCCGGCGCCGACCCGAAGGGCCGCACCGGCCAGTCGACGCCGGGCGCAACCCATCTGATCAAGGTCGCCTGCGAGACGGCACTCGGCAAGCGGCCGTTCATGCAGGTGTTCGGCACCGATTATCCTACGCCGGACGGCACCTGCATGCGCGACTACATCCATGTCAGCGACCTGGCGGCGGCGCATCGCCTGGCTTTGCAGCGGCTGCGCGCCGGGGGACAGAGCCTCGTCGCCAATTGCGGCTACAGCCATGGCTATTCGGTGCTGGAGGTCATCGACAGCGTGCGCCGCGCCTTTGGCCATGATTTCGAGGTGAAGATGGGTGATCGCCGCCCTGGCGACGCCGCGGCGGTTGTCGCCAATTCGGATCTCGCCCGCGCCGAGCTCGGCTGGACCCCGCAACGCGACGATCTCGACCAGATCGTCGCCGATGCGCTCGCCTGGGAGCGCATCCTGACCGGCAAGAACTCCGCGCGCGGCTGAGCCGGGTTCTCCCAAGGGCTCGCAAGCCGGGCAGTGAAGCGCTATTGAAGGCGTTCGCGGCAAGGCGCGGACGCGCGGCGCCGCGAGGAGATCTTGGGGGGATGGCATGAAAATAACGGTGCTCGGGGCCGGTGTCGTCGGTACGGCGGCCGCCTATTATCTGGCCAGCGACGGCCATGAGGTGACGGTGATCGAGCGCCATCCGGCGGCGGCACAAGGCACCAGCCAGTCCAATGCCGGCCTGGTGTCACCGGGTGACGCCACCGCCTGGGCCTCGCCGGCGGCTTTGAAGACCTTCCTGCGCGGGCTCTACAACCATGATCTCGGCATCAAGGTCAGGTTGCGCCTCGATCCCTATTTCCTCGCCTGGAGCCTGCGTTTCCTGCGCCAGTGCACGGTGGCGCGCCTGCGCGCCAACACCGACATCAAGCTCAGGCTCGCGCTCTATTCGCGCGACTGCATCAATGCGCTTTCGGAAGCGACCGGCATCCATTACGACGAGCGCAAGAAGGGCATTCTCTATTTCTTCCGCTCGCAAAAGAGCCTCGACACCGGCACCGACAATTACCGTTATCTTGCCAAGCACGGCCTGCCGATCGAAATCGTCGGCCGCGACCGGCTGGTCGAGCTGGAACCCGGCCTTGCCGGCGTCAAGGACAAGATTGCCGGCGGCGTCTATTCGCCAACCGACCAGACCGGAGATTCCAAGCAGTTTGTCGACAGGCTGGCCGCCTATGCGGCCGAGAAGCTCGGCGTCGAATTCCTGTTCGGCACGACAGTCGAAGGCCTCGACATCGAGGGCGACCGGGTGCGCGCGGTGATGACTTCGGCCGGCCCGGTCGCCGGCGATGCGGTTGTCATCTCGATGGGGCCGGAAAGCGGCCTGCTCGGGCGCCGTTACGGCATCGACCTGCCTGTCTATCCGGTAAAAGGCTATACCGCGACGATTCCCCTGGAGGACGAAAGCAGGGGACCGACCATGGGCGGCGCCGACGAGGACCGGCTGATCGGCTATTCAAGGCTGGGCAACCGCTTGCGGATGTCCTCGACGGCCGAATTCACCGGCTTCGACCGCACTTTCAAGCCCGCCGATTTCAAGACGATCATCAGCACCGGCAAGGATCTTTTCCCGGGTGCCTTCGACGAGAAGAGGGCTGTGTTCTGGGCGGGTCTGCGCCCGATGATGCCGAACTCGGTGCCGGTCATCGGCCAGGCGCGCTACAAGAATCTCTATCTCGACACCGGCCACGGCCATGTCGGCTGGACGATGGCCTGCGGTTCGGGAAAATTCCTCGCCGACCTCGTTTCGGGCCGCAAGCCGGAGATCGACCCGCAGGGGCTGGTTTACGGGGGCTAGGATGTCGGGACCGCAAGTCGCCATCGACCTTGGCCGCATCGAGCGCAACGCGCGCACCATCGTCGAGCGCTGCGCGCTGTCGGGCATAAAAGTGTTCGGCGTCACCAAGGGCACTTGCGGCATGCCGCAAGTGGCACGCGCCATGCTGCGCGGCGGTGTCGCCGGCATCGCCGAATCGCGTTTCGAGAACATCCGCCGGCTGCGCGACAGCGGCATCAACGCACCGATCATGCTGCTGCGCAGCCCGCCGATGGCGCGGGTCGAGGAGGTGGTGCGCACCGTCGACATCAGCCTGCAATCGGAACTCGCCACCATCCGCGAAGTTTCGCGCATCGCCGAGCGCATGGGCCGCGTCCACGACATCATGCTGATGATCGATCTCGGCGATCTCCGCGAAGGCATCTGGCCGAACGACCTGATCCCCACGGTTGAGCAGATCCTGCAGTTCAAGGGCGTGCGCATCGCCGGCATCGGCACCAATCTCGGCTGCTTCGGCGCCATCATGCCGACGCCGGAAAACCTTGGGCAGCTCGTCGCCCATGCCTACAAGACCGAGCGCCTGTCCGGCAAAAGCCTCGAC
>NZ_RZRR01001521.1:0-583 GCF_003998555.1 Mesorhizobium sp. M7A.F.Ca.CA.002.09.1.1
GACGCGCCACTTCAGGCGTGACCGGACGGCGCACCGGTGCGCCGGCACCAACCCGCTTCGGCTTGGCCACTTCCTCGTCATCGACTGTTGCCAGTTCGGCAGCCAATGGCGCGCGGCGACGCGCCTCTTCCTCGGCCCGACGGCGGGATTCGGCCTCGGTCTGCAACCGTGCTTCTTCCTCGGCCTGGCGGCGCGCGGATTCATCGCGTTCGCGCTTGCGGCGCTCTTCGTCCTCGGCGCGACGCTTGGCATCCTCGGCGGCGCGCTGGCGGTCCTCGACCTCGCGAACCTTCGAGCCCTCGAGCGCCCTGCGGCGTGCTTCCATTTCACTGCGCGACAGTTCGTTCAGCACCATGCCGCTGCGCTCGACCGGGGCCGGGGGCGGCGGGGGTGGCGGCGCCTTCGGTGCTTCCGGCACGACGACGGGTGCGGCCACGACCGCCGGCTTCGGTGTGAAGACGGGGGCGGCAACAGGCTCCGGCTTGTCGCCGGGCATCGAGAACTTGCGCTTCTTGGTTTCGACGACGACCTGCTTGGTGCGGCCGTGCGAGAAGTTCTGGCGCACAGTGCCCTGTTCCATACC
>NZ_RZRR01001522.1:0-581 GCF_003998555.1 Mesorhizobium sp. M7A.F.Ca.CA.002.09.1.1
TCTTCACACCGATGGCGATGCCGGCGCAATTGATCAGGATACGCGGCTCGCCAAGCTTGGCGGCGACGTCGGCGAGGGCAGCAGTCCCACTGTCGGCGCTGCTGACGTCGCATTGGACGGCAATACCGCCGATCTCGGCCGCGACCTTGACCGCGCGGTCAATACCGACATCGAAGATGGCGACGCGGGCTCCCTTGGTGGCCAGCGCGCGCGCCGTTGCCTCGCCAAGGCCGGAGCCGCCGCCGGTGACGATCGCGATCTGGCCGTTCGGGTTCATGACGTCATCCTTTGATCTCAGGAACAGTGGACGGATCAGGCGCCAGATCGATGGGAAAGGTCAAGCCATCGCCGCGGTAGGATCGGTCACCCTGGCCTGATCGGCGTGGCAGACCTCGCCCAAGAGCCTGGCGACCGCGCCCGGCGCGATCTCGTGCGACAGCAGCCGGTCGAGGTCGACGGGGCGCGGCATCGAAATCTGGCCGCGCGGAATCCGCTTGAAACCGAGCGGCCCGTAATAGGGCTCGTCACCGACCAGCATGACGGCAGGTGCGCCGGCCCGGGCATCGGCCGCCGGCTGGTGG
>NZ_RZRR01001523.1:0-580 GCF_003998555.1 Mesorhizobium sp. M7A.F.Ca.CA.002.09.1.1
TTCGCCGTCGAAAACCTTGTTGGGATCGTCGGATTTCTTGCGCGTCGTGGCGATGAAGATCGAGTGGTTGCCGGCGATCTCCGTCACCGGCGCGGACACCATGGCGCTGCCAAGCAATTCCTGTGTTTGCTGGCCGGCGCAGCCGGCGACGAACAAGGCCAGGACAACGGTAAAAATCTTCTTCAAAGGCACGCCTGAATTTCCAACTCCGGCCGAAAGGCCTGTCTATCCTCACGATACCTCCCGGACAGGCAGAGTGCGGCAGAACTAAGTCCTGTCGAGTCGAAATGTGATCGGCGCCCCGCTGCGGCCATCGCAGTGTTGCGCGAAAGCCAAAATGGCGGGAAACGCCTGCGTGATGTGCGCAATGAGCGGCGTCGCCGCTGGCCCTCCAATCCCCGCGGAGATAGCGATTTCATACCGCCCGATGCGAGGGGGCATGAGAATGCACCCGCAAGTAGCTGAAAATATTTCGCAAAATTTCCGCCCGGAAGGACGTAAATGATGGACGATGGCGCTGGGGAGCCGGATATGTGATAGGCGGGCTCGCGCCGCACCTGGTCATGGCGCTCAACAACCG
>NZ_RZRR01001524.1:0-579 GCF_003998555.1 Mesorhizobium sp. M7A.F.Ca.CA.002.09.1.1
CAGTACTACCAGACTTCGACCAGCCGCTATCGCAGCGACGCTGCAGGGGGAGGCCAGCGTGCGTCGGCCTGGACGCGCCGGAGGCGGCGGCTTGGGCGCGCTGCCGTCGGTTCGATCCGACGCAACGCCGTCGCCCGCTGCTACGGATGGAGCGAGCATGAGCGACACCGCCCTGAGCCGGGGAAGGACGAACATCTGGACATCGTGCTGGATCGGCGAACGGCGCCGGCCACGGTGGCCGCTGGCTGGGAGTACATCCATCTCGAACACTGCGCACTGCCCGAGTTGGACCTGACGCAGATCGACCTGCGCGCCTCGCTGCTGGGCAAGGCTATGCGCGCGCCGCTGCTGATCAGCTCTATGGCCGGCGGCATGCCACGGGCCGAGGCCATCAACCGGCATTTGAGCGAGGCAGCGCAAGCCTTGGGGATCGCCATGTGCGGTTCGCAGCGTGTGAGCCTGCAATCCCGCAACTCCCAGGGGCTAACGCGCGCGCTGCGCCGCCTGGCGCCAGACATTCCCTTGCTGGCCAATATCGGCGCCGCGCAACTGCGGGAGGCCGACGGCCTGGACCTGGCG
>NZ_RZRR01001525.1:0-578 GCF_003998555.1 Mesorhizobium sp. M7A.F.Ca.CA.002.09.1.1
GCAACCGCATCTTCAAGCAGCGCAATGTCGATATTGGCATCGTCTCGCTGGCGGATGCCTGGGCCTGGGGTTTTTCGGGCGTGATGGTGCGTGGCTCGGGTGCAGCCTGGGATCTGCGCAAGTCGCAACCCTATGAATGCTATTCGGAGATGGATTTCGACATTCCGATCGGCAAGAACGGCGACTGCTTCGACCGCTACCTCGTGCGCATGGAAGAAATGCGCCAGTCGGCGAAGATCATGCGCCAGTGCGTCGACCTTTTGCTCGGCAAGGAGAGCACCGGCCCGGTGTCGAACCTCGATGGCAAGGTGGTGCCGCCCAAGCGCCAGGCGATGAAGCGCTCGATGGAAGCGCTGATCCATCACTTCAAGCTCTACACCGAGGGTTATCGCGTGCCGGCCGGCGAGGTTTACGCCGCCGTCGAGGCGCCGAAGGGCGAATTCGGCGTCTATCTGGTCTCCGACGGCTCCAACAAGCCCTACCGCTGCAAGCTGCGCGCGCCGGGTTTCGCGCATCTGCAGGCGATGGATTTCCTCTGCCGCGGCCACATGCTGGCCGACGTCACCGCCGTTCTCGGC
>NZ_RZRR01001526.1:0-577 GCF_003998555.1 Mesorhizobium sp. M7A.F.Ca.CA.002.09.1.1
GTCGACACTCGGCCAGCAATGGGCCGCCGGCCAGCTCAAATACGCCAAGGAATTCACCTGGTTCCTGGCGCCCTATATCAACTCCTACAAGCGCTTCCAGGCCGGCACCTTCGCGCCGACCAAGATCATGTGGAGCGAAGACAACCGCACCGCAGGCTTCCGCCTGTGCGGCGAGGGCACCAAGGGCATCCGCATGGAATGCCGCATCGGTGGCGCCGACCTCAACCCGTATCTTGCTTTCGCAGCCCTGATCGCCGCCGGCCTTGCCGGCATCGACGAAAAGCTGGAATTGCAGAAGCCGTTCGTCGGCGATGCCTATCAGGCATCTCGCCTGCCGGAGATTCCGAAGACGCTGCGCGATGCCACCGACACGCTGGCGAAGTCGAAGATGCTCAAGCAGGCGCTCGGCGAGGATGTGCTCGAACACTATGTCCACACCGCAAAGTGGGAGCAGTTCGAATACGACCGCCGGATTACGGATTGGGAACTGCACAGAGGTTTCGAGCGGTATTAGGTATCGGCGGTTCGTCGGCGCCACCCCTTCACTCTTTGCCTTTCCCCGCGGGGAGAGGCTGTC
>NZ_RZRR01001527.1:0-572 GCF_003998555.1 Mesorhizobium sp. M7A.F.Ca.CA.002.09.1.1
CCAGTAGACGAAGGCAAACGCCGCCAGGATCGCGGCCAGCGTGAAGATGCCGACAATGACGTAGTTGGCTCTGGTTTCCATTGTCCCACTTATGGCTATGCGCGCGCCGCAAGATCAAGTTGCCGGGCGCGTTTTCCGCGGAAATAGGATTTTACCCACGGTTCCTCGCTCTTCAGCATGTCGTCGATGGTGCCTTCGACCAGCACTTTCTTCTTGCCGAGCACGGCCACCCGGTCGCAAGCGGTGAACAGCGTGTCGAGGTCATGCGTCACCATGTAGACGGTCAGATCCATCGTATCGCGCAGCTTGACCACCAGCTCGTCGAACTCCGCCGCGCTGATCGGATCGAGACCCGATGTCGGCTCGTCGAGGAAGACGATGTCGGGATCGAGCGCCAGCGCCCGCGCCAGCGCGGCGCGCTTGATCATGCCGCCGGACAGTTCGGATGGGAATTTTTGCGCCGCGTCGGGCGGCAGCCCGACCAGCTCGATCTTGAGCATCGCCAGTTCGTCCATCAGCTTTCGCGGCAGGTCGAGATATTCGCGCATCGGCACCTGGACGTTTTCCAGCAC
>NZ_RZRR01001528.1:0-565 GCF_003998555.1 Mesorhizobium sp. M7A.F.Ca.CA.002.09.1.1
GCCTGAAGCCGCTGCTTGCCGGAACTGTGAAGGTGGCGATCGACAAGAACGGCAGCGGCGACCAGAACGTCTCGGCCGACCTGACCAACGCCAGGCTGGACATTCCCTGGGCGGGCTGGAGCAAGGGGGCGGGGGTGCCCGCCAACGTCACCTTCGTCATGACCAAGTCCGGCGACACCACGACGCTGTCCGATTTCAATCTCGACGGAAAGACGTTCTCCGTCGACGGCAGCATCGTGCTGGTCAATGGCGCCTTGTCGTCGGCGCGGTTCAGCAAGGTCACCTTGAACAGAGGCGACGACGTTGCTGTGTCGGTGAAGCGGTCCGGCAAGGGCTATGCGGTCGACATATCGGGCAATGCGCTCGATGCCCGCTCGCTCATCAAGCAGTTCACCTCCGACGTCGACACGGCTACCAAAACCACCGGTTCCGACGCCATCTCCGTCAGCGCCGATGTCGACCGGCTGACCGGTTTCCACGACGAGCAATTGTCCAATCTGAAGCTCGACTACAGCGCGGCCGGCTCGCGGGTGAACGGGCTGAAGGTCAGCGCCACGGCAAGTTC
>NZ_RZRR01001529.1:0-565 GCF_003998555.1 Mesorhizobium sp. M7A.F.Ca.CA.002.09.1.1
AGTTCTGGACGTGAACCTTGTCGCTGGTACCGCCAGCGCCGCCGGCGCCGCCGAGGCTCAGCGTGATGGCGATCTTCGAGTCGGTGGATGACGTGCCGGACGCGCCGCCGACGCCACCGGAGCCGCCGATCGACTGCGCCAGGATGCCGTGGGAATTGGCCTTGTCGGTCTGGATTATGCCGCTGTTTTCGACATTGACCTTGCCGCCGTTGCCGCCGACCTCACCCGAGCCGCCAAGCGACAGGTTTACCGCGACTTCACCGCCATCGCTCTTGCCCTTGCTTTCGCCGGCACCACCTGCGCCGCCGCCGCCACCGACCGACTGCGCGAAGATGCCTATCGAGCGCTCCTGCTTGGTCCATATCGTTGCGCCGGCCATATTGACGACATCGACCTGGTTGCCATTGCCGCCCTTGCCACCCGCACCGCCAAGCGAGCCGCCGATTGCGTAAGTGCCAAGCACGCCAGAGCTGGACGAGCCGCCGACACCGCCGCCGCCACCGATCGAATTGGCGCTGATGCCATAGGAATCGGCGCCGTCCGTGACGATCAGATTGCGGTTGGT
>NZ_RZRR01001530.1:0-563 GCF_003998555.1 Mesorhizobium sp. M7A.F.Ca.CA.002.09.1.1
ATTATATCTTTACCAGCGCTTCGCTTGCCAGATCCCTGCAGCGTCTGTGGGTCGACCGAAAGGCAGTCGGCTCGGACCATCTGCCGGTGTGGGTCGAACTGGGCTGATGGCCATTCATCTGGCGGCGTTTTCGCGTTCGACGATCGCCATCATGATCGTATCGCGGTATTCCCCGTCGACATGGACGGCATCGCGCTGCACGCCCTCCCTGACAAACCCGACCTTGTCGTAGAGAGAGATGGCGCGAGCATTGTCGGAATGCACGGAGAGTTCGATGCGGACGAAACCGGCCCTGCGCGCTTGCGCCAAGGTTGCATTGATGAGCCGCAGTCCAAGCCCTCGCCCCCGATAGGGAGGAACAATCCCCATCCCGAGGGAGCCGCGATGGGCATGGATGAGCCGATCATGGCGTGAGATGTCGCACCAGCCGACGACCTCGCCACGAACAACGGCCACGAACCCCGGATCGCCTCTCCCGATACGATCCATTGCGAAACTTCTGACTTGATCCAGCGGTGGCGCCTCAAGGAAGGACAAGTACTTTCGCTCACGCGCTACGACAT
>NZ_RZRR01000152.1:0-8211 GCF_003998555.1 Mesorhizobium sp. M7A.F.Ca.CA.002.09.1.1
ACCGTGACCAAGGATGGCCCCGACTGGCAGCATTTGAAGCCGGCGATCCTCGGCGCCATCATGGAGCATTTCATGTCCGGCGCGCCCGTCATGGCCAAGGCCGGCCCGGCCGCCGAGACCAGCCAGACCGGTGAGTTCTACGACAAGGCCGACGAGGAGCTGGTCATCACCATCAAGGAGCTGCTCGACACGCGGGTGCGCCCGGCGGTCGCCCAGGATGGCGGCGACATCACCTTCCGCGGCTTCGAGAATGGCACGGTGTTCCTGCACATGAAGGGTGCCTGCGCCGGCTGCCCGTCATCGACGGCGACGCTGAAGCACGGCATCCAGAACCTTCTGCGCCATTTCGTGCCGGAAGTGCAGCAGGTCGAGCAGGTCTCCTGACGCCCGTTTTGACAATTCTACCCTGCTGACCGTCTGGTCCGATTTCTTCGCTTCCGGCGCATCGGTCAGAAGGAACTCCAAAATGATCTACGAACTTCGGGTTTACCGGGCTCTGCCGGGACGCTTGCCGGCGCTTCTTGATCGCTTCGACAAGATCACGCTCAAATTATGGGAAAAGCACGGTATCCGCCAAGCGGGTTTCTTTACCACGCTGATCGGAGCTTCGAACAACGAACTGACCTACATGCTGGCATGGGAATCGCTGGCCGAACGCGAAGAGCGCTGGACGGCGTTCGTGAAGGACCCTGCCTGGACGCAGGCGCGGGAAGACTCCGAGCGTGATGGCCAGATCACCGAGACAATCATCAACCAAATTTTGGTACCCACCGCGTTCTCGGCGGTGTCCTGACCGCCGAGCAGGCGTCGCATCGCGCAAACAACAAAAAACCGGGCCGAATTGCCCGGTTTTCTGCTTGGGACGTCCGTTGTTGCCTAGACGGTCCGCGTACGAAAACTGCCTCTAGAGAACGATGACCTTGGCGCCGACCGAGGCGCGGTCATAGAGGTCGATAATGTCCTGATTCATCAGCCGGATGCAGCCAGACGACATCGCCTTGCCGATCGAATTCCATTCGGGGCTGCCATGCAGGCGATAGCCTGAATCACCGCCCTTGTTGAACAGGTACATGGCGCGCGCGCCGAGCGGGTTCTTCAGGCCCGGCTCCATGCCGCCGGCAAACTTTTCCAATTCCGGCTGGCGCTGGATCATCTGCCTCGGCGGCGTCCAGGTCGGCCATTCGCGCTTGAGCGCAATGTGGGCGGTGCCATGCCACTCGAAGCCCTCGCGGCCGACGCCGATGCCGTAGCGAATGGCCCTTCCGTCGCCCTCGATGAAATAAAGGAACTTGTTCTGCGTATCGACGATGATCGTGCCCGGCTTTTCCGGGCTATCGTAGTTCACTTCCTGCCGATGGTACTTCATCGGCACTTTCTCGATCGGGATGCGCGGCAGCTGATAACCGGCGTCGGTGACCGCGCCGTAGTCGTTGGAGAAGATCTGCGAGCCGATGGTGCTGCAACCGGCGATAGCAGTGGAGAGCGCCAGTGCGGCGATGATTGCAAACGACTTCATGCGCATCAGGTGATCCGGTGCCCCGCCCAAACTCGGCGGCACGAGTCGGCCGCTCTCTCATCATCATTCATGCTGGCATTTGCTTTGCTTGCCAAGCGCGCGATGCCTATATGCCTGCCTTGACGTACCGGTAAGCGTATCACTATGGCATTTTGGCAACAGGACTCACAGGATTGTGAAGCAAATTCAAGGGGCCTGCTCCATGGGTTCCTGGAAATCGAGGAGAACCGTCATGAATGTCGGTGACGCCGCCCACCGCTCCGGCCTGCCGGCCAAGACCATCCGTTACTATGAAGAGATCGGCCTGATCGCCCCGGCACGCGCCGCCAACGGCTACCGCGATTATTCCGGAGACGACATCCATCGGCTGGCCTTCCTGCGCCGCGCGCGCAATCTCGGCTTTTCCATCGACGATTGCCGCCAGCTGATGGCGCTTTACCAGGATCGCAGCCGCGCCAGCCAAAACGTGCGCGAAATCGCCGCCGCCCATGTCACGGCGATCGAGGAGAAAGTGCGCGAGTTGCAGTCGATGCGCTCGACGCTGCAGAAACTGATTCATGCCTGTCACGGCGACGAAAGGCCGGATTGTCCGATCCTTGATGACATGGCGGGCGCGGCATTGCCTAGCGACAAGGGCGCCTCTGCGCCTGCATAATGACCGTATGTCGACGACGCCCGAAGCCTGGTCGACTCCTGCCGGGAGGACATCCGCAATGGTCTCGATGACCGTCGAACTGCGCAATGTGGAGGACACGCGAGCCGCCATGGGCTGGGCCGGCGGCCACACGATCATCGTCGACCGGCCCGAAGGCAAGGCCGGCGGCATGGGCCTGGGCTTCAATGGCGGCCAGTTGCTTGCCCTGGCGATCGGCGGCTGCTTCTGCAACGATCTTCGCTACGTCGCCGAGGAAATGGGCGTAACGCTCGACAAGATCGCCGTGACCGTGACGCTGAACCTCGAAGGCAAGCCTTTGCTCGCGACCTCGTCAACCATGGCGGTTTCATGCACGACGCTGGACGGCTCCGACCCGGCCGAGATCATTACAAGGGCCGCGGCGATTTCCACGGTCAGCAACTCCCTGCGCCAGGGCGTGTCGGTGAGCATTGAAACGGCCGCAACGACGGCCGGCTTGTCGGAGGAATGATCCCCGGGAACAGGCGCATTGGCCGCGTGGATTGTCAGAGATCGCCAAAAAAGGCCCGCCGCCGGCACGGCAGAGCGATTGACCCAATTTTCTTCGGCATCTGGGCGCGTCAATCAGCCGCTCTATGTCTTCCCTTGTCGCAATGATCAACGATGGAGGTTGGCATGGATCGGCGATTGTTTCTGACTGGAATGCTTGGGCTGGCAGGGGCTGCGACCGTCGTCGCAATCGCGCGTCCTGCCACCGCCTTGGCCGGCATCCCGAATACGGGGCCCGGCATTCTCGACGAGCTCGACAAACCGTCCGACGATATTCTCGACCCGGATGGTCCCGGTGTCCAGGATGGCGTCGAGTTGGTGCGGCACCGCAGATGGCACCGCCGCCGTCGCCGACGCGGGTGGAGGCGGGTCTGCCGTCGCTATTGGCGCAATGGCTATTGGCGCCGCAGATGTTTCCGCAGATCCTTCTGGATCCACTTCTGACGAGACCAGCAACGCGAAGGTCCCGGCGCCCGCCGGGGCCTTCGCTATCGCTGCGGGCTTCAATCAATCGGCAAAAAAAGGCCCGCCGCCCCTCGGCAGCGGGCAGGTCCTGGAGTGCCGGGGGATCAACCCGGCATGGGATCAACGAGCGGATCACCGGTTGGTTGCAGGGATCGGCCCGGTAGCCTTCCTTTGGGTGGACCGCCACCGGGCCTGACCGGAGCGGGGTGTATTGGGGGAGCCCCGGCTGCTTCCAAAATATCACTTTTCTCTTATATTCGCTTTAGCTAATTTACATAAAGCCATGCATCACCCGCAGATGGGGTGCGCACTTCACGAAAGTGTCGAAGTGACGTCTCCCTGCTTATGCCATTCGGAATTCGCGGAACCAAAGCGGTTGCATCTGACTTTGGTTGGTGACGCGCAAAGACTTTTTCGCTGCTATCTTAAAGTTACCAAATGGAAATTGACCGGCGCAGCATATCAAGTCGATTTGCGCTGACGATCTCTCTGTTTTTCCAGGAACTGCTTGGCGTGCTCCGCCCAATCAGCCGTGGTGACTTTATGCTCCTGAACGGACTTTCTGAAAGCCTTGCGCAGAGCATCAAGGTCAAAGGCCCACAGTTGTTCACCATCAGTGCTGTTCAATTTTGTGCCGCCCGTCCCCATGAGAACGATGGTGTGCACCACAAGCTCAATCTTTCAAGGATCAATGCCTGACTTCTTTTGGGTATATCCGGGTATATCGAATATACAATCGCCTGCATAAAACAGGTTCAAACCGTGAACAGAATCTGGCATGGTGCCTGGCATGCCGATCATCTCGCCCATCCCAATCAACCCTCTCATCGACGGTCGCCAGTCCGAACGCGCCATGCTGGTGCGGCGCGGTGTGCAGCGGCTGCTCATGGATATGGGCGCGCATGTCTTGCCCGAACTGTCGCTGGCCACCGGCCGCCGTGCCGACCTCGTCGCTTTGACCCGGCAGGGCGATATCTGGATCATCGAGATCAAATCCTCGATCGAGGATTTCAGGGTCGACCGCAAATGGCCCGACTACCGGCTGCATTCCGACCGCTTCTTCTTCGCCACCCATCCCGGCGTACCCTCGGAGATCTTCCCGCACGAATGCGGCTTCATCCTTTCCGACGGCTATGGCGCCGAGATCCTGCGCGATGCGCCCGAGCACCGCATGGCAGCGGCAACGCGCAAGGCGCTGATGCTGCGGATCGCGCGGGCCGGCGCTTCGCGGCTGCTGGCGGCGGAGCTTGCCGGCGTGTCGGTGCCGGCGCTGGAGGGTGAGAGCGAGTAGCGGCGTCCTTCAGTCTATGGCCGGCTCTCCTCTTCGCCGTCCTCCACGCCACCCCTAGCGGACGCCATGAGCAGCACGGCAGCGCCCAGGATGGCGGCGATGAAGGAGCCGGCGAGGATGCCGACCTTGACCGCGTCCTGCAGCGCCACGTCGCCGGCGAAGGCGAGCAGGCCGATGAACAGGCTCATGGTGAAGCCGATGCCGCACAGCAGCGATATGCCGATCATGTGCGTCCAGCCGGCATTGGCGGGTAGGTCGGCAAGACCGAGCCTGATGGCAAGTGCCGAGGAGCCGAACACGCCGACCAGCTTGCCGACCACCAGGCCGGCGGCGACACCCAGCGTCAACGGCTCGATCAGCGCGCCAAAGCTCAGGCCGGCGAGCGAAACGCCGGCATTGGCAAAGCCGAAGATCGGGATGACGACGAAAGCCACAATCTTGTGCAGGCCGTGCTCGAGCCGGTGCAGCGGCGAACGGTCCAGATCGTGACCGATCCCGGCGGAGCGCTCAAGCGGGATGGTCAGCGCCAGCGCCACGCCGGCAAGCGTTGCATGGACGCCAGATTTCAGCACCAGAACCCACAGGACGACGCCCAGAACGAGATAGGGCACAAGCGTCATCACCCGCATGCGGTTGAGCACGACAAGCGCGGCAATGATTGCGAAGGCGGCACCCAGATAAGCCAGCGACAAGCCGCTGGTGTAGAAGATGGCGATGATGATGACGGCACCGAGGTCGTCGATGATGGCCAATGCTGTGAGGAACACCTTCAGCGAAGCCGGCACGCGGCTGCCGAGCAGCGACAGCACGCCGAGCGCAAAAGCTATGTCGGTGGCGGTCGGGATCGCCCAGCCGGACAGGGCGGCCGCATTGTTGCGGTTGACGGCGACATAGACGAGTGCCGGAACCAGCATGCCGCCGGCGGCGGCGATGCCGGGCAGCACGCGCCGAGGCCAGGTGGAGAGCTGGCCGTCCAGCATCTCGCGCTTGATCTCCAGCCCGACGAGCAGGAAGAACACCGCCATCAGCCCGTCATTGACCCAGTGCGAGACGCTGAGCGGGCCGAGATAGGCGTGGAGCACGGAGAAATAGGTTTCGGCGAGCGGCGAGTTGGCGACGATCAACGCAAGTGCCGCCGCCGCCATCAGGATGATGCCGCCGGCCGCTTCGCTATCGAGAAATTCGCGGAAGACGGAAATCGGCCGCTGCTTCAGATCCTGCATGTCGCCTCCGTCATGCCGCCTGTTTCGGCGGGTTTCAATCGGCAAGATGGCAAACGGTGGCCTTAACGCGGCGCGCGCTTTGCCAGTATGCGCTGCAAGGTGCGACGGTGCATGTTGAGCCGGCGCGCTGTCTCGGAGACGTTGCGCTCGCACATCTCATAGACGCGCTGGATATGCTCCCATCGGACGCGGTCGGCCGACATCGGGTTTTCCGGCGGCGCCGCGCGCTCGCCGGCGGTGCGGGTGAGTGCGGCGAAGATATCATCGGCGTCGGCGGGCTTGGAGAGATAATCGACCGCACCGAGCTTCACCGCGGTCACCGCGGTGGCGATGTTGCCATAGCCGGTCAGGATGATGGTGCGGGAATCCTCGCGCTTTTCGCGGATGGCCGCGACCACGTCGAGGCCGTTGCCGTCGCCGAGCCGCATGTCGACCACGGCGTAGGCGGGCGGATTGGCGCGCGCCTTGGCAACCGCCTCCTCGACGCTCTCGGCCGTCTCGACCACGAAGCCCCTGGCTTCCATGGCGCGGGCCAGACGCGTGAGGAACGGCTTGTCGTCATCGACGACAAGCAGCGAGGTGTCCTCGCCTTCAACCATTGCGCCAATATTCTCGTCGCCTGTCATAGTCTCAAAATTCCTGCTGCCTTAATTTTACGCAAATATAGTTCCTGAGCCTCCTTGTCCAATTTTTAGAGGTCCTTCAAGGCTCTCAGGCAGTGTCGAACATGCTGGCCGAAGTGATTTCCGGATTGAGGAACACACCACGCGGCCACGATATCTGGACCATGGCGCCCTCGCCCAGGCCACCCGAATTGCGGAAATCGAGCACGGCACCAGAGCGTTCGAGCAGGGTCTTGGCGATGAACAGGCCGAGGCCCAGACCACCGCCGGTTTCATTGCCCTGGCGCGTCGACATATAGGGCTCGCCGATGCGGTCGATGATCTCGGCCGGAAAACCGGGGCCGTCATCGACGATCGAGAAGGTGACGGTGGCCTCGTCCCAGCTCCAGCGCACGGTGACGCTTTTGCGGGCGAAATCGACCGCGTTCTCGACCAGGTTGCCGAGGCCGTAGATGACGCCCGGATTGCGCTGCCCGACCGGCTCGGGGCCGATGCGTTCGCCGGGCCGAAGCTTGATCGAGATGCCGAAGTCCCGGTGCGGCGCGGTGACCTCCTCGACCAGCGATGTCAATGGCAGCCGCGAAAGATGCGCCTCACCCTCCGAGGACAGGCTGGTCAGCCGCTTGAGAATCTCGCGGCAACGCTCGCTCTGCGAACGCAACAGCGTCACGTCTTCCCCATATTTCGGATCCTTGCCGAGCGCCTTTTCCATCTCCTTGGCGACAAGCGCGATGGTGGCGAGCGGCGTGCCGAGCTCGTGCGCGGCCGCGGCGGCCAGCCCGTCGAGCGCCGAAAGGTGTTGCTCGCGCTGCAGCACCAGCTCTGTTGCGGCGAGCGCATTGGCCAGAAGCCGGGCTTCGGCTGCCACCCGAAAAGCATATATGGCGGTGAAGGCGATCGAGGACAGCACCGCCATCCACATGCCGGCGACATAGAGAAAAGGCATGGCCAGCGGCGCATCCTCATGCCAGGGCAGCGGCAGATGGACAAAGACCAGAAAGGTCGCCGCCGACATGACCAGCCCGCCGAGGATGGCAGTCAGGCGCAGGGGCAGCGATGTCGCCGAAATGACGACAGGCACGGTCATCAGCAGCGAGAACGGATTGGTGAGGCCGCCGGTCATGTAGAGCAGGCCGGCAAGCTGCAGGCTGTCGAAGATGAGGATGCCGAAGGCCGCAAGCGGCGTGAGCCGGTGTGCCGCCGGAAAGCGAAAGGCGAGAAACAGGTTCATCCAGGCCGAACAGGCGATCAGGGCAAAGCAGAGGCTGACCGGCAGCGGAAACTTCAGCCCATAGGCGACGACGAGCACCGCCAGGCTCTGACCGACAATGGCAAGCCATCGCAACCGGATTAGCGTGTTGAGGCGCAGTCTCTGGCTCTGCTGGAAATCGGGCGAACGCAAAACGTTGATCATGGCCATGAATTACAGCCGCGAAGCTCCAAAGGCTAGGTCCCGCGCGGCTTGGCCCGGGCGGTGGCGGCGGCGAGCAGCGGGTTTTCCGGCCAGACATGCTTGGGATAGCGGCCGCGCATGTCGGCGCGCACGTCGGTCCAGGAGCCGCGCCAGAAGCCGGGCAGGTCGCGCGTCGTCTGGATCGGCCGGTGCGCCGGCGACAGGAGTTCGAGCGTCAGCGGCACAGTGCCATTGGCGATCGAAGGATGGCGGTCGAGGCCGAACAGCTCCTGTACGCGAATCGCCAGCACCGGCCATTCGCCGTCATAGCGGATAGGCACATGGCTGCCGGACGGAGCGTCGAAATGGGTCGGCGCCAGCGTATCGATCCTGCGCTGCAGATCATGCGGCACGAGGCTGGCCAGCCCGGCCGAGACAACGCCTGCATCGATGGCGGCAAACGATGCCGCGCCGGCGAGGTAAGGCAGCAGCCAGTCGTCGAGGCGCTCGACGAGGG
>NZ_RZRR01001531.1:0-563 GCF_003998555.1 Mesorhizobium sp. M7A.F.Ca.CA.002.09.1.1
CCCCTACTCCCCTACTCCCTTACTAAGCTGCCAGATCGCGCAGCACGTATTGCAGGATGCCGCCGTTCTTGAAGTAGTCGAGCTCATCCAGCGTATCGATGCGGCAGATGATCGGCACGTTCTTCACCGTGCCGTCGCCATAGGTGATTTTGGCGATCATCGTCTGGCGCGGCTTGATGGTGCTCAGTCCGTCGATCTCGACCAGCTCGTCTCCCTTGAGGTTGAGCGATGCCCATGAGGTGCCTTCCTCGAAGACGAAGGGGATAACGCCCATGCCGACCAGGTTCGAGCGATGGATGCGCTCGAAGGACTGGGCGATGACCGCGCGGACACCGAGCAGATTGGTTCCCTTGGCCGCCCAGTCGCGCGACGAGCCGTTGCCGTATTCGACGCCGGCGAAGACGACCAGCGGCACGCCTTCCCTTTTGTACTCCATCGCCGCGTCGTAGATCGATTCCTCTTCCTTCGACGGGTAGTGAATGGTGTAGCCGCCCTCGCGGCCGTTCTCGCCCAGCATGTGGTTGCGGATGCGGATGTTGGCGAAGGTGCCGCGCATCATCACC
>NZ_RZRR01001532.1:0-559 GCF_003998555.1 Mesorhizobium sp. M7A.F.Ca.CA.002.09.1.1
ATCCAGAAGTGGTCGATCACTATCGGCGGCGGTTTCCGGCGAGCCTGTAACCCATCGCGGTTTCGCCCCAATTCTCCGCGACGTTGAGAGCCATGCCCGGTCTCGCCTTCCTCTTTGTCGCTGCCTGTTCGCTCTGTGCCATGCCGGCATTCGCGGCCGAGAGCAGTTATGTCTATTGCGACAACGGGCTGCGCTGCTTCAAGGCGCCCTGCCCGTCCAACAGCGCACTCGACCTTGCCACCGGGACGATCATCAAGGGCGTGTCGATCGACCCCAGCGGCCTGCCGCAGGCCGACAAGGCCATAACCGATCTTTCCGACGCGCTTTATGCAGGCAAGATCGTCGTCAGGGGCTCGATCGAGCACCGCACCCAGACGATCGCCGGCAAGGAGTACAATTTGCCCTGGCTGGTCGCGACCCGTATCGTACGGACCGCCAAGGACAGCGAACGCAAGCACTGTTCGTCGCGCTGATGGGCGGTTCAGCCCTGCTCACGCGCCAAGCAGCTGCTCCACCTCTGCTGCTATGCGCAGCAGGCGTTGGTCATGGCCGTCGCCCG
>NZ_RZRR01001533.1:0-556 GCF_003998555.1 Mesorhizobium sp. M7A.F.Ca.CA.002.09.1.1
GGTCGCCGCCTCCAGCGTCTCGGCGATCACCGCGGCGATGCTCTGATTGGGGTAGCGGACCTGGTCGTTCTGCAAGAGGTCGAGCCGGAACATGAAGGGATGGTCCTTGGCGTCCGGATCGGCAGCGAGCGCTGGCCGGTTCTTGGGCGTCATCACCTCGACCACGCCTCTGTATGCCTTGGCCGCCTCGACATCCAGCGCGGCGACGCGGCCGCGTGCGATGCTGCTGACCGCCAGCACGGCGTAGAGCATGCCGGGCGGATGGTTGTCGGCGGCATAGCGCGCGGCTCCGGTGACTTTCAGAAAGCCGTCGCGGCGGGTCAGCGGCTGGCCGATGCTAGAGCCTTGCCGGGCATGGGCGGGTTGCTGGTTGAGGCTGAGTTCAAGCGTCATGGCGCGCTCCAGGAATGTTCGAGAACGGGGAGGCAGGAAGGGCCGGCAGACGCTCGGGCGTTCCCGAAAGCGCAGAGATCAGCGCCCTGATCACGATGCGGCGGGCAAGCTCGATCTTGAAGGCATTGTCGCCGGAAGGGCTGGCATCGGCCAAGGCAGCGTC
>NZ_RZRR01001534.1:0-556 GCF_003998555.1 Mesorhizobium sp. M7A.F.Ca.CA.002.09.1.1
GCATGAAGGTGCTGATCGTCAAGACGTCGTCGATGGGCGATGTCATCCACACCTTTCCGGCGGTCGAGGATGCCCGTCGCCACCGCCCGGACCTGACCTTCGACTGGTGCGTCGAAGAGGCATTCGCCGGAATCGTCGCGCTTCACCCGGCGATCGACAAGATTCATACGGTGGCGATCCGGCGCTGGCGCAAGGCGCTGCTTGACGGCGCCACCTGGCGCGAGGCGGCCGCCCTGCGCCGCACCTTGCGCAATTGCCGCTACGATCTGGTCATCGACGCGCAAGGCCTGCTGAAATCGGCCCTGGTGGCAAGACAGGCGGGCTCACCCATTGCCGGCTTCGACCGTTCGAGCGCGCGCGAACCCTCGGCGACGCTGTTCTACGATGCCACGTATGCCGTCCCGCGCGATCTCCACGCCATCGAACGGACGCGGCGGTTGTTTGGCCTGGCGCTCGCCTATCAGCCCGATCTTTCGACGCTGGACTCCGGCATCGTGCCGCCCGCCGGCACCCTGGCGGGCACTTCTGGAAAAACCGCCTTCCTGCTGCACGGAAC
>NZ_RZRR01001535.1:0-556 GCF_003998555.1 Mesorhizobium sp. M7A.F.Ca.CA.002.09.1.1
AGTAGCAGGGGTTCTTGACGGCCCCTTGGGCGACCTTCTTCCGATAAAGCGCGCGGGCTCGTTCGAGGACAATTTGTGAGATCTGGCCCTCGCTGTTGCCGACATGAGCCTGCAACCAGGCCGGAACGTCAGATGATGCGGCAAAGGATCGAGCCGACACCGTCACGGCGATGACGGCGACGAAAAAGCTGGCGACGACGCCCAGACAAACAGATCTCAACCGCACCGGATCAATTCTCCTGTCGAAGCGAATGGCGATTTCTTGCGGTATTGCCGCGAGAATCGATCATAGATGGCCTCGCATTATCAGGCGAAACACATCTTGTTTAGCGCGCCCGCATGAAGATCCGCAAAGCAGGTCGACGCATGCAACGGCCCTACGCCGACATGCTGGCTCCAGGCTTGCGGCGGACGTCTTCGTATCCTTGAAGCAGGGCAACGAACTCGGGTTGGCGGGTTCCTTCGAGCTCGTCGGCGCGTTGGCTGACGGAGCATCAAACGAAAAACCCGCCTGTGCGGCGGGCCATCGGCGCAAATCAGCACCATGGACAAACAT
>NZ_RZRR01001536.1:0-554 GCF_003998555.1 Mesorhizobium sp. M7A.F.Ca.CA.002.09.1.1
GCGATGATCGTCAACCCGCTCACGGCGCTCGCCATGTTCGACATCGTCAAGGAGGAAGGCGAGAAGGCCTTCGTCATGACCGCCGGCGCCAGCCAGCTCTGCAAGCTGATCATCGGCCTGGCCAGCGAAGAGGGTTTCCGGCCGATCGTCACCGTGCGCCGCGACGACCAGATCGCGGCTCTGAATGCGCTTGGCGCGGCGCACGTGCTCAATGAAAGGGCGCCGGATTTCAAGGCGGCGCTGCGCGAGGTGATGAAGGCCGAACAGCCGCGCATCTTCCTTGACGCGGTAACCGGGCCGCTTGCCTCCGCCATCTTCGACGTCATGCCGAAGCGGTCGCGCTGGATCATTTATGGGCGGCTCGATCCCGAAGCCACCGTTATCCGCGAGCCCGGCCAACTGATCTTCCAGCACAAGCATATCGAAGGGTTTTGGCTGAGTGAGTGGATGCGCCAGTTCCGCGACCGTCGCGGCCCGGCGATCCTGGAAGCGCAGAAGCGTTTTTCCGATGGGCGCTGGTCGACCGACGTGACGGCGGTGGTGCCGCTTGCCGA
>NZ_RZRR01001537.1:0-549 GCF_003998555.1 Mesorhizobium sp. M7A.F.Ca.CA.002.09.1.1
TCGGCCGCAAATGGCGGCCACGGCTTGCCACGGTCGTCGTCGCCATCCTGATCATGGTGATGGCCTTGCCACTGGTCGGCCTGTTCTTCTTCCGCCTCTACGAGAACCAGCTGATCCGCCAGACCGAGGCGGAGCTGATCGCGCAAGGCGCTGCCATCGCCGCCATCTATGCGCGGGATGTACGTGACGCCGGCATCCCACCGGAAAAGCTCGGTGCGCCGATGCCGGAGCCAAGTGGGGATTCAAGCCGCAGCGTCAATCCGGACCCGCTCTACAGGCCAATCGAACCGCAGCTCGATCTTGCCTCGGATTATGTCCTGCCGACCCGGCCGGCGGCGATGCCGGTGATCGTCGATCCCGCCTTCGCGGTGATCGGCGCGCGCCTGTCCGGCATCCTCGACGCCACCCAGAAAACCACGTTGGCCGGCTTCCGGCTGCTCGACCCCCGGGGCGTCGTCATTGCCGGGCGCGGCGAGGTCGGCCAGTCGCTCAGTGCGGTCGAAGAGGTGCGCACAGCACTTGCCGGCCACTATGCCAGCGCGCTCAGGC
>NZ_RZRR01001538.1:0-547 GCF_003998555.1 Mesorhizobium sp. M7A.F.Ca.CA.002.09.1.1
GCTCGGCGGCGATCCGCAGAAGATCAACCCGCTGGTGCCGGTCGACCTCGTCATCGACCATTCCGTCATCGTCGACGAATTCGGCACGCCGATGGCCTTCGCCCGCAATGTCGAGCTGGAATATGAGCGCAACGAAGAGCGCTACAAATTCCTGAAATGGGGCCAGCAGGCGTTCCGCAACTTCCGCGTCGTGCCGCCCGGCACCGGCATCTGCCATCAGGTCAACCTCGAATATCTCGGCCAGGTGGTGTGGACCAACACCGAGGACGGCGAAACCACAGCCTATCCCGACACCTGCGTCGGCACCGATTCGCACACCACCATGATCAACGGCCTGGGCGTGCTCGGCTGGGGCGTCGGCGGCATCGAGGCCGAGGCGGCCATGCTCGGCCAGCCGGTCTCCATGCTGCTGCCGGAAGTCATCGGCTTCCGTCTCACCGGCAAGCTGAAAGAGGGCGTCACCGCCACCGACCTCGTGCTCACCGTCACCCAGATGCTGCGCAAGAAGGGGGTCGTCGGCAAGTTCGTCGAGTTCTTCGGCCCGGGC
>NZ_RZRR01001539.1:0-544 GCF_003998555.1 Mesorhizobium sp. M7A.F.Ca.CA.002.09.1.1
GTGCTGCTGCTCGATGAGCCTTCGGAAGGCATACAGCCGAACATCGTGCAGTCGATCGCCGAGCTGGTGCCGCGCATCGCGCGCAAACGCAGCATCGCGATCGTGCTGGTCGAGCAGAATCTCGATCTCGTTCTCAAGGCATCGGACCGCTGCCTGGTGATGGAGAAGGGCAGGATCGTCCATGAAGGCGCGCCGGAGGCGTTCGCCGACGAGACCCTGCTGAAGGATCTGTTGGCCCTATAAGGCGCGCCTGAAGCGCGCCTGGGAGCTTGTTGACTTGTAAGGCGTGCATGGGGCGCGCCTGGGACTGGAAGGGAACACAACAATGATAAGCAGAAGAACTGTCTTGAAATCCGGCGGCGCCGCGGCCGCTTTCGCCATGGTCGGTGCGCCGTCGGTCCTGCGCGCCGCCGACACCGTCAAGGTCGGCCTGTCGATCCCGATCACCGGGCTGCAGGCGATCCTCGGCGAGACGCTGCTCAATTGCTACAAGCTCGCCGCCGCCGAACTGAACGCCGCCAATGGCATTGGCGGCGTTCAGTTC
>NZ_RZRR01001540.1:0-542 GCF_003998555.1 Mesorhizobium sp. M7A.F.Ca.CA.002.09.1.1
GCTCGAAACCTGGCTGAACACGCTGCCGCGCGAGGTGCCCGTCGTCATCGCCAGCCACGACCGCGCCTTCCTCGACGCCACCACCAACCGGACCCTATTCCTGCGCCCGGAACAGTCGCCGGTGTTTGCCCTGCCCTACTCCCGCGCCAGGCAGGCGCTCGACGAGGTCGATGCTTCGACCGAGCGCAAGTTCCAGCGCGACATGAAGGTGGCGCAGCAATTGCGCCGGCAGGCGGCCAAGCTCAACAACATCGGCATCAATTCGGGCAGCGACCTTTTGACGGTGAAGACCAAGCAGCTCAACCTGCGGGCCGAAAAACTGGAAGAAGCGGCCGCACCGGCGCACCGCGAAAAGTCGGCGGGTGCCATAAAACTGGCCAATCGCGGCACCCACGCCAAGGTGCTGATCACGCTCGACGACGCGGCTGTGGAAACACCCGACGGCACCCCGCTGTTTCGAACCGGCAAGCGCCATATCTGCCAGGGCGACCGCATCGTGCTGCTCGGCCGCAACGGCGTCGGCAAGTCGCGCTTCGTCACCC